>CALBLM010000031.1 GCA_937895695.1 uncultured Megasphaera sp. | reverse complement strand
ATAATAAAGATAATATCTATTTGGAGGCGAGTACATTGTATACGAAAGCGTTGTTAACAGACTTGTATCAATTGACCATGATACAAGGACTGTATTTTGAAGGAAAACACGAACAATCTTGTGTGTTTGACCGATACTATCGAACCAACCCCTTTAATGGGGGATATACGGTTGTCGCAGGACTGGAACATTTAATTGACTATGTGCATAACATTCATTTCAGTGATGATGATATCGCGTATTTAAAACGGACGGGCATATTCCAAGAGGAGTTTCTGCATTACTTGAAAACGATTACGTTTACCGGTGATATTTATGCCATGCCTGAAGGGACGATTGCCTTTCCGCAGGAAGTACTGTTGCGCGTTCATACGAAAAAAGCGGAAGCGTTGCTGTTAGAAACCTGTATGTCCATGATTATGAATCATGAAAGCTTGATTGCGACTAAAGCTCGTCGTGTTCGTACGGTCGCAGGCAATGATAATCTGATGGAATTTGGCCTTCGTCGTGCCCAGGGTATGTCTGCCGGTGTATACGGAGCTCGGTCTGCCATGATTGGCGGTTTTAATGGTACGAGTAATGTATTGGCCGGTGCCAAATTTGGTATGCCTATTTTGGGAACCATGGCACACAGCTGGGTGATGAGCTTTCCGACAGAAATAGAAGCTTTTCGCGCATATGCTCGCCAGTATCCCAATAACATGATCTTGCTGGCTGATACGTATAATACGTTAAAACAAGGCGTACCGGATGCCATTACCATTTTTAAGGAAATGAAAGAAGCAGGTATATTACCTAAAACATATGGTATTCGTTTGGACAGCGGCGATTTGGCATATCTTTCCAAAGAAGCTCATAAGATGTTCGAAGCAGCCGGTTTTGGTGATGCTATTATTGCTGCCTCCAATGACTTAGACGAAAATCTGATTTCTGAACTGAAATCCCAAGGATGCTGTATTAACTCTTGGGGAGTAGGAACCAACCTGATTACGGCAAAAGACAGTCCGTCTCTGGGAGGCGTATTTAAACTGGTTGGGCAGTACGATGGCGATACGTTTGTACCCAAAATTAAAATGAGTGATAATGTTGAAAAAATTTCTAATCCCGGCATGAAAAACGTCCTTCGTATTTATGATAAAGACAACGGTAAGATGAAGGCAGATATCATTATCTTGGAAGGCGAAACGATTGATACATCCAAAGACCTGCATTTGGTAAGCGATAATGCCCCATGGCGTTCCCGTGTGATTCCGGGAGGAACGTTTATGGTTCGTAAAATGCTAGAACCGATTTTCTTAAAGGGAAAATTAGTATATCAAAAACCATCGTTAAAAGAAATTATGCGGTATGCAGATGAACAAATGCAGACGTTATGGCCGGAATATTTGCGCCTTGTCAATCCGGAAGAAATGTGGGTACAGCGTAGCACTAAATTATCGACTTTACGTGAAAAAATCTTAAAAGAAGAATCAGCGAATTTCTTTTAATTATCACAGAAAAAGCTATGATAGCAAAAGACTGCAATAAAATGAGATGTTTCGTCCATTTTGCTGCAGTCTTTTTATACTTCAAACAGAAAAAATTTAGGGAAGCACAAGTTTTATATGATTATAGGCGAATAGAAGTGGCTATGGTATAATAACCATAAGCTTTTCATAAAAGCGTAAAGAAGGTGAGTACATGAAAGGTACGATTATTGGTGATATCATTGGGTCACCTTATGAATTTGCTGAACCTCCTGTTAAAACAAAGACATTTGCCTGGTTTGCACCGGGGTGTCATGTAACAGATGATACAGTAATGACCATAGCCGTTGCCGCAGCCTTGATGGAAGGTAAAGAAACACGGCAGGGGTATATAGGTCCGCTGCGCCGCCAGTTTAAACATTGGTGCCGGTTATATCCTAATGCCGGGTTTGGACCGCGGTTTAAGCAGTGGGCACTGTCTGATGAAATAGAACCATATGGCAGTTATGCTAATGGAGCGGCCATGCGTGTTGCTCCGGCAGCTTGGATCGGACAGTCCTTAGATGAAGTACAGGCGTTGGCTGAACTTACAGCAGTGATAAGTCATGACAATGAAGAAGCAATTAAAGGTGCCGTAGCTGTTGCATCTGCTATATATTTAGCTCGGATACATACGCCGAAAGAAAAAATACGAACCTATTTGCAAACCTATTTTTACCCGCTGCAACAATCGTTACAAGATATTCGTCCTGGTTACGCGTTTACGTGCCGTACGAAAGATAGTGTGCCGCAGGCATTAGAAGCATTTTTAGACAGTACAGATTTTGAAGATACCATTAAAAATGCCGTGTCGTTAGGTGGCGATACGGACACGCAGGCTGCCATGGCAGGAGCTATTGCAGAAGCTTGGTATGGCGTACCGGACTCATTATGGCAGAAGGCCAATACGTATGTACCGCTGCCGATGCAGCAGGTGTTGCAGGCATTTGTTGCAGCATATATGAAACCAACCATATAATAGAAACGAAGCAAGGGGGCTTCTCATAGTGGCAGAAGACAAAGAGCAAATAGATATAAAAGAATTAGATAAAAAATATGAAACATTGTGTGCTATTCTTCGCGATATGGGCAGTGTAGTTATCGGGTTTTCCGGTGGCGTAGACAGTACATTTTTGACATATGCCGCCCATGATGTACTGAAAGATCGGGTATTGGCGGTAACTGCTGTATCACCGACACTGCCTGCGAGTGAAAAAAACGATGCCGTATATATGGCAAGGCAAATCAGCGTATCCCATTTGGTCGTTCCGACGACTGAATTTGACGATATATCGTTTGTGCAGAATCCGCCGGATCGCTGCTATATTTGCAAAAAGATTCGCTTTTCTGCATTAGTAGAACTGGCTCAGCAAAAAGGCTATCAATGGGTTGTTGACGGTGGTAACGTTGACGATTTGGGTGATTACCGACCGGGCATGAAAGCTATTCGGGAATTATCCCAATTTGTACGCAGCCCGATGATTGAAGCGGGCCTGCATAAAGAAGATATTCGCGCATTATCGCGACGGTTTGGCTTGAAAACGTGGGATAAACAAAGTGCGGCATGTTTAGCGAGCCGCATTCCCTATGGAACAGCTTTGCTGCCACAGCGACTGCAGGCTATTGACGACGCAGAACAAGCTATTGCACCGTATATTCATGGTTCATTACGCGTGCGATATCATGGCGATGTAGCCCGTATTGAAGTTGGTGTGGACGAAATACCGGCAATACTTTTACATCGAGAAGCGATTGTGTCAGCTGTACGACAATGCGGATTTACGTATGTCACACTTGATTTAGGTGGATATGAAATGGGAAGCCTAAATGAAGTGATTGATACGAGTGAGGCGAAATAATATGGCTATTTCTAAACAAGTAAAAGATGAAATGCTACAACGATTCCAAGACCAGTACGGTATTATGAAACCGGCTCTTCATTATCATACGCCGTTTGAACTGATGATAGCGGTCATTTTATCGGCCCAATGCACGGATGAACGGGTCAATATTGTTACGGCAGGTATGTTTCCTCAGTATAATACGCCGGAAAAAATATTGGCATTGGGAATCAGTGGATTAGAAGAAAAAATTCGTACTTGCGGTTTGTATCACAGCAAAGCAAAAAATATCTTGGCAAACTGTGCGATGCTATGTGAAACATATCATGGCGAAGTGCCGACGACGTTTGATGAATTGGTTAAGCTGCCCGGCGTAGGCCGTAAAACAGCTAACGTCTTGGTAAGTATTCTGTTTAATACGCCGGCCATTGCCGTAGATACCCATGTGTTTCGAGTATCCAACCGATTGCAGCTGGCAGAAGGAAAAACACCGTTGGAAGTAGAAAAGGGACTACAAAAAGCGATTCCCAAGGAATGGTGGAGTCGGGCCCATCATTGGCTTATTTGGCATGGACGTCGCGTATGCAAGGCGCGGAAGCCATTATGTGATCAATGCTTTTTAGCCGACCTTTGCCCCAGTCAGTTGCATTGACAAATGTATAAAAAATGAGTAATATAGATAATGCATGAGCTGTATTCATTCCAAAACATTAGTGGGGAGGGTTCATTCTATATGGATTTAAAATATGTAAAAGGTAACTATATGGATGAAATCATGTTGGACGGCCAACCAGTATTATTTACCTTAGAAGGACTAGCTGAAGGCAACGATGCAGAAGCTCGCCGCTATAGTGAGGAAATCTGGAACTGGGTATTAGCACATCGGTCCCGTGTCATGGCACATGCGCCATTGATTGCCAATTTTAAAAATAAAAAATGGCGTGCTGATGGAGAACGTGAAGTAACGGCAGAAGAAATACGCAGTTACTTAAAACGTATTAATTCCGTATATGTTACATATAAGGGCGGTTTTGATATTTTTTTTGATACCAATGATGTGTTTCATGAACGTTCGATTGTCGTTAGCATGGGAAAAAACTTTGTCTTTGAAGGGTTTAAGCTTCTTTGATATATTGTAGAAATTAGTCTTATGTGGTAAAATAAGACTAATCTTGACAGTGAGGTGAAAGAGAATGGCAAAACATATTATTACGATTAATACAGAATCGATTCAGAAAACAACACAGCATGCTGGTTGCAGTGAATGCCAGACATCCTGCCAGTCCGCTTGCAAGACATCTTGCACTGTTGGCAACCAGGTCTGCACAAAATAATTACGTATTGAGGGGACACCCTTTACCGTGAGGTAAAGGGTATTCTTTTTGTATGGAGGAACTATGGCTTATACAATCAAACCGATGATTCATAAATACTGTCAAAATGGAACGTATATGCTGCTAGATGTGAACAGCGGTATTATTAATGTAATCGATAAAATTACGTATGATGTCTTGGATATCTATGATGGCACCAATGCTGATGCTGTCTATCAGGCATTCGCAGATACCTATTCCAAAGACGAACTGAAAGAAACGATAGAAGAATTGGACGAACTCATTGCCAAAGAAATGTTGTTTGCTCCCATGGCAGAAAACTTCAAGGTAGTGGCAGAAGAAGAACCGATT
>CALBLM010000030.1 GCA_937895695.1 uncultured Megasphaera sp. | reverse complement strand
TAACAAACAATATATCCCTGCAATGACAGCAATTCCTCCGCCAGCATAGCCAATATCACCAATAGTATAGTGTGTTGTTACATAACCGCCAAACCATGTTCCAGAGCCAATACCTAGATTGAAGATTCCAGAATACATCGACATAGCAACTGCATTAGCACGAATAGGTACGCATTGCATTACTTCAGATTGTAAGGTAATGTTAAATGACATCGAAGCAATCCCCCATAAGATACAAAGCGCAATCACAGCATAAATACTACCAGCCGCTGTTTGCAGCAGCAACAAAGCAATCGCCAACGCCGTAAAGCTAAATCGAATGAACCGAAACCGATAATGGTCGTAAAACGTAGAAAAGAGGAAACTTCCCAGTAATCCGGATACGCCAAAAATAGTTAATATCATAGTAATCCAATGATCTGATATATGGGAAACTTGTGATAAAAACGGTTCGATATAACTATATCCCGTGTAGTATGCCGTTGCAGTCAACGCCGTAAGCACATAGATACTAATAAGAACCGGATTCTTTAATAAGTTTGGTAATTCATCCACAGAAAAAGTCGATTGATTCGTAAGATGAGGAAAAACAAAAAACAAATACACCATGGTAAGGAAAGAAATTCCGGCAATCGCCATAAATGTCATACGCCAGCCTAAATATAGACCAATCATACGTCCCAATGGCAATCCAAAAATCATTGCCACAGATGTTCCTGTCGCTACCATGCTCAGCGCCATAGAGCGATGTTCCTTCGATACAAGTTGCACCGCTATGGGCGCTGCAATAGACCAAAAAATAGAATGGGCACAAGCTACACAAATTCGCCCAGCTAACAACATCACAAAACTAACTGCTGCCCCGGATACAATCTGGCCAATACAAAATAAAGTTATCGTCGCAATTAACAGTCGTTTAAATTCCATTTTTGTAACCAACAGCATTAATGGCAATGACAATACAGCAACTACCCAGGCATAGGCTGTAATCATAATGCCCGTTTCCGCTTCGGTCTGTTGAAAATTACTTGCAATGTCAGATAACAAACCAATCGGCATAAATTCAGATGTATTAAAAATAAAAGCCGCTATGGTAATGCCTAATACGGCGATGTATTGTCGTAATGGGATTTTATTTGTTTTCATATACTATATCTCTATCCTTTCTCTCTATTTAGCAACTTTATTATAGTATACAAATTTTGCATAAAGGTCAAGAAAAATAACAGTAAAAAAGACTTTCAACTCGAGAGAGCCAAAAGTCTTTTTTACTGTTACATATTCCGTATCTCATTGTCTGCAACAACGGATATATCAATAGGATACATTGCCTATTACATCATGCCTGGCATGCCGCCCATTGCCGGAGCTGCTGGAGCTGCTGGAGCTGCTGGTTCTGGTTTATCAGCAACTAATGTTTCTGTTGTAAGTACTAAAGCTGCAATAGATGCTGCGTTCTGAAGGGCAGAACGTGTAACTTTAGCCGGGTCAACAATACCAGCTTT
Source organism: uncultured Megasphaera sp. (assembly GCA_937895695.1). Lineage (GTDB taxonomy): Bacteria > Bacillota > Negativicutes > Veillonellales > Megasphaeraceae > Megasphaera. The sequence continues at coordinate 734 of CALBLM010000030.1, read as the reverse complement.
GACCATATCTGTATATTCTTCTTTCAACGCATTGAAGCCAACACCGTCTTCAGCTGCTTTTACTTTAGCTACGATAACAGAACCTTCTAAGCCTGCGTTTTCAGCAATCTGACGAAGGGGAGCTTCGATAGCACGTTTTACAAGGTTAATACCTGTCTGAACGTCACCTTCTTCATTGAATTCATCCAAAGACGGAAGAATATCAATCAATGTAGTGCCGCCGCCTGCTACGATACCTTCTTCAACAGCTGCACGTGTTGCATTTAAAGCATCTTCCAAACGATATTTTTTATCTTTCAATTCAACTTCTGTTGCTGCACCAACTTCGATAACAGCTACGCCGCCGGACATTTTAGCCAAACGTTCCTGTAATTTTTCTTTATCAAAATCGGAAGTTGTATCAGCAATCTGTGCCTTAATCTGAGCAACACGATCTTTGATAGCAGCTTGATCACCGTGACCTTCAACAATGGTTGTTTCGTCTTTGGTTACGCGAACTTGACGAGCTGTACCAAGATCTTCCATGGTAATGCTGTCCAATTTACGGCCAACATCTTCAGAAATAACTGTTGCACCTGTCAAAATAGCAATATCCTGCAACATGGCTTTACGACGATCACCAAAGCCCGGAGCTTTAACAGCAACTGCTTTGAATGTACCACGGAGTTTATTAACAACCAAGGTTGCCAAAGCTTCGCCTTCTACATCTTCAGCAATAATGAGGAGTTCTTTGC
>CALBLM010000029.1 GCA_937895695.1 uncultured Megasphaera sp. | reverse complement strand
ATGTAAAAATGGATAGGTAATCGGTGTGAAAATAGCGAAAAAAACTCCATATTACTTGACAAGTCAATAGTTTACCTGTAATATAATACATGTATTTATATGAATAAGCCAAGGGAGTGTAGTAAGGTTGCCTTTTTTTGATATACATGCACATATTTTACCAGACATAGAAGGCGATGATGGATCTCGATCCATGGATATGACACTGCAGATGCTACGTATGGCTGTAGCAGCAGGCACGACGGATATCGTCGCGACGCCCCATGTCAATCGGCATGAAACAGTCCCTAAATGGGAAGATATAAAGAAAAGAGTACAGCAAGTACAAGAAGAAGCCGACAAGGAACAGATTCCGATTCATATCTATGCCGGTGCCGAAGTAGAAATGAACTATAAAGCGTTGGAATTTCTTCCCAAAGGAGGCCGGCAATACTGCATCAACGAAACACCGTATATTCTATCCGAATTGACAGAACAAAGTCAGGCTGATCAAACAGAACAGTTGTTGTTTGAATTGATGCTGCGGGGGTATATTCCTATCTTGGCCCATCCCGAACGATATACCCGTATTATGCATCATCCCGATCGGGTACTGCAGTGGATGCAGCGGGGCGTGCTAACGCAGTGCAACATGGGAAGCTTTGTCGGTGCCTTTGGTGAGCACGTACAGCAGCGGGCAGAAAACTTGCTGCGTCATCATATGGTAGCCTTTATCGGTAGTGATACCCATCGGACCGATTGGCGTACACCGGATCAGCGGGCCGGACAGCAACAAATGGAACAATTAGGCAGTACATTGTCGTCATATACCGATCGAGCCAGTCGCATGATTCAAGGTAAGCCTGTCTATATGCCGGATTTACCATCAGCGTGGAAGGAAAAGAAAAAAGGATTTTTTGCTAGATTATTTCACTAACTAATAGGTTGATAGTATAGGAGAAAAAAGGGGGGACGTTATTATGGTATTATCTGTGTATACATATTATTGTGTATCTAATTTTACCCCCCCCCCTATATCTTGTAAGTGCTGTCATAAAATGTGGCAATAAATATAATATATGTCGTAACGGGGCAGCATAGGAATATGGTGCCTTATTTGGCTTTGTACATAATATAGTATTATATAGAATGTAGATATATTGATGAATTACGTAGGAGGTTTACGCATGAAATATAAATTACTTGCGTCTTTAGCGGTACTGATGGGAGTGACAGCGGGTGCTTTTGCAGCCGATTATACGTTGCGCGCTGGCGATCAACTCAGTATTATTATTACGCAGGATCAAGATATCAGCACGGCAACGTCTAATACCAATGACACGCCGTATCGGATTCGTCCGGATGGCAAAATATCCGTTCCTTTAGTGGGAGAAATTGATGCCGAAGGCATGACAGTCAGCCAATTTACAGAAACGCTTCGCCTCGGTTTATCCCGTTATATTGTACAGCCTGATGTTGCTGTCAACATCGTCAAGCTCGGCGGCGTGCGCGTCTATGTCTTTGGCGAAGTCAACAAGCCGGGAGCCTATGAACTGACCAAATCCCACCGCGTCATGGATGCTATCGGCG
>CALBLM010000028.1 GCA_937895695.1 uncultured Megasphaera sp. | reverse complement strand
ATTCTGTATTAGCTGCAGGCATTGTACTGGCGGTTATGATTTTTCCGACGATTACGACGATGGCGGCTGATGCCATGGCAGCTGTCCCTAAATCGTGGCGGGAAGCTTCGTTTGGCTTGGGTGCGACACGCTGGGAAACCATTGCTCATGTCGTATTGCCGGCAGCAAAAAGCGGAATTTTTACGGGTATTATTTTAGGTTTGGCTCGTGCCTTGGGAGAAGCCTTAGCCGTTGCCATGGTTATTGGCCAGATGAAAGTATTTCCAACGTCCTTGTTTTTACCGGCAAGTACGATGACGACAGCTATTTCTGCGGACATGGGCGGTGCCATGGAAGGCGGCGAATATAGTGCTGCATTATGGACATTGGCATTACTTCTATTTTGCCTTTCCTTCTTATTTATTTTCCTGATTCATCAGCTCAATGCAGCTTTTAGTATCAAGGGGGGAAGAAAATGATGGGATCGCGTGTCCAGCAGAAACAACGCATGGATCGGTTTATGACCAATCTCTTTATTGCCGGAGCCGGTTTTGCCGTTGTTCTCTTGATTGCATTTATTGCATTTGTTATTATTGAAGGCTTTAGCGGCATGAATATGTCGATGTTGTCCTTTTCCGGCAGCGGTTTGGGAAATATGTTTTTCAATACGCTGTACTTAGTATTCTTGGCATTAATTGCCAGCACCATTACGGGGATTCCAGCAGGCATTTATTTGGCAGAATATGCCAAAAAAGGCAGAATGACCCGCTGGGTTCGCATGGCTGTTGAAACGTTGGCTTCCTTACCGTCTATCGTTGTAGGCTTGTTTGGATATTTAGTTTTCATTGTCATGACCGGTTCGCAGTGGAATTTATTTGCCGGCGCCTTAGCCGTATCTATTTTGACATTACCTTTGGTTACATCGGTTACCGAAGATGCGCTGCGCAATTTGCCGGACAGTTATCGTAACGGTAGCTTGGGACTGGGAGCCTCTCATTGGCAGACGATTTGGAGAATTCTCTTGCCGGCATGTTTTCCACGCATTATGACTGGGCTGATTATGGCTGCCGGTCGTGGTTTTGGTGAAGCAGCAGCCTTGATGTTTACTGCCGGGATGTCTACGGATATTGACTGGGAAAATTGGGATATTACAGCGTCTTCTTGTCCGCTGAACCCGTTCCGCCCCGGTGAAACGTTGGCACTTCATATTTGGGCTCTTCGTACAGAAGCATTACATGCTGATGCAGCGCAGCAAGCAGCAGCATCTTCTGCTATCTTGATGATTCTCGTTGTAGCATTTAGTTTAGCTGCACGATATATAAGTTATCGACTTGATAAGAAAATGGGAGGTAACAGATAATGGCTGAAATGACAACAACAATAGCCGGTTTTGGAGCCGTATCTGCAAAAAAGGAGAAAACAGCAGAAGCTGTAAAGGTGAACGCAATGGATGATATAAAAAATATAGAATACACATTTGATGTGTCCCATATGGATTTGTTTTATGATCAAGTACAAGCACTGAAAGACATCAATTTAAAAATAAAGAAACATGAAATTACCGCATTGATTGGGCCGTCTGGCTGTGGTAAATCGACCTTTTTAAAAACTTTGAATCGCATGAATGATTGGGTAGAAGGCTGTCGGGTTAGCGGGAAAATTCTTTTTGAAGGCAAAGATATTTTTAAAGAAGTAGATCCATTAGCCTTGCGGTATCGCGTCGGTATGGTATTCCAACAACCGACACCGTTTCCGAAAAGTGTCTTTGAAAATGTAGCCTATGGGCCGCGTATCCAAGGAATTAACAATAAAAAACAATTGGAAGAAATAGTAGAAAAAAGTCTTCGCCAAGCCGCTTGTTGGGATGAAATGAAAGATCGCCTGAACAAAAGTGCCTTAGGTCTTTCCGGCGGCCAACAGCAGCGGTTGTGCATTGCTAGAACGCTAGCAGCCAATCCGTCAGTCATTTTAATGGATGAACCGACATCGGCACTGGATCCGATTTCTACGCAAAAAATTGAAGATTTGGCATTAGAGTTAAAGGATAAATATACGATTGTTATTGTAACACACAGCATGCAGCAGGCTCGTCGTATTTCTGATAAGACGGCGTTCTTCTTGCTAGGAGAATTGATTGAATACAATAACACCGTAGATATGTTTACCAATCCATCCAATCCTAAA
>CALBLM010000027.1 GCA_937895695.1 uncultured Megasphaera sp. | reverse complement strand
TTAATATCTGTATAGATGTGGGCTTCGGCGAGTTTGTCGTCGAGGGAGGCTGACGTAATGAAATAGTCAATGCGCCATCCGGCGTTGTTTTGACGGGCTTTGAAACGGTAGCTCCACCAAGAATATACACCTGTTGTATCTGGATAAAAATATCGCCATGTGTCGGTAAAACCGGATTGTAAGAGCAGTGTCATTTTTTGTCGTTCTTCGTCAGAAAATCCAGCATTTTTATGATTGGTTTTTGGATTTTTTAAATCAATTTCTTCATGGGCCACATTAAGATCGCCACAAAGAATGATAGGCTTTTTTTGATTTAATGCTTGCAGATAAGCACGAAAATCATCTTCCCATTGCATGCGATAGGGAAGACGGGCCAGTTCGTTTTGGCTATTTGGTGTATAGCAAGTGATAAAATAAAAGTCAGTAAATTCTAAGGTAATCAGGCGTCCTTCGTGGTCGTGGGCGTCAATACCCATGCCATAGGATACGGAGAGTGGATGCTGTCGTGTAAAAATAGCTGTACCACTATACCCTTTTTTGTCCGCGTAATTCCAATATTGTTCATATCCCGGTAAATCCAATGTAATTTGCCCTTCTTGGAGTTTTGTTTCTTGAAGGCAAAATATATCAGCCTCAAGCGCATGGAACGTATCCATAAATCCTTTTTTCATGGCGGCACGGAGTCCATTGACGTTCCAGGAAATACATTTCATAAGTATCAACCTCTTTCTTTATGTATTTACTGTTATAATGATAAAAATTTTGTTATAATAAAGTTAAAATATATTTTGATATAGTATAACATAATTTTTGTGCATAGAACGTTTTTATTGTACAGAAACGAATTGTACTTGTCAAAACAGAAACAGGTGATACGAATGGCAGTACATGAATTAGCAGGAACGAAAGTGAGAAAAGAGGATTATATTGATTTACAGGCAATCGCTTCGCAGTATAAAAATAACCATCCCGATGTTCGTAATCCACAGCAACAAGTACGGTTTGGGACGTCAGGTCATCGTGGCCAGGCTGGAAACAGCAGCTTTACAGCGGATCATGTAGCGGCGATTACACAGGCTGTTTGTAATTTCCGTAAACAGTTTGGTGCGAGCGGCCCTTTATTTGTTGGTGAAGATACGCATTATTTATCCAAACTAGCGTATGAAACCGTATTAGGTGTATTGGCGGCGAATGGTGTAACAGCATATGTCGATAAGGAACACGATTTTGTCCCGACACCGTCGGTATCACGGGCGATTTTACGGTATAATGAAGGCCGTACAGAAAAGTTAGCCGATGGGCTGATTATTACGCCATCTCATAATCCTCCGGAACATGGGGGCATTAAATACAATCCGATTACAGGCGGTCCGGCTGAATCGGACATTACGAAAACGATTGAAACAGAAGCCAACCGACTGTTGGCTGATGGCAATCGGGATGTAAAGCAGATTGCTTACAAGGATGCTGCGACAAGTCCGTTTGTTGTTCTCTATGATTATAAAGAAATGTATGTAGCAGAATTGGATTCTATCATTGATATGGATGCCATTCGCAATGCCAAACTGCGAATTATGGTAAATGCATTGGGTGGTTCGGGCATGAATTATTGGCATCGTATTGCAGACGTGTATCATATTGATATCGATTTTGTCAATGATACGTATGATCCGCAGTTTACGTTTATGAATTATGATCATGATGGTAAAGTGCGGATGGATTGTTCATCTGCCTATGTCATGTCTTCTGTCACAAACAGCAAAGAACGCTATGATTTGATTTTGGCGAATGATCCGGATTATGACCGATTTGGCATTGTATCCGGCAACCAGGGAATGATTTCAGCTAATGCGTATTTGACAGTAGCGTCCCATTATTTAATGACTCATCGCAATTTTAAAGGCCGTGGTATTGCTAAGACTGTCGTTACGACGGATATGTTGGCTCGCTCGGCAAAGATGTTGGGTATTCCTTGCTATGAAGTACCTGTAGGATTTAAATATTTTGGTTCCTTATACACAAAAGGGAAAATTGCATTTGCTGGAGAAGAAAGCGCTGGCGGTGCATTTGTTGCCAAAGACGGCAGCGTTTGGACAACAGATAAAGATGGCATGATTATGTGTTTGTTAGCTGCAGAAATTAAAGCAGTGACCGGTAAATCGCCGATTGATTATTATAACGATTTATGTGAACAACTAGGTCGACCGTATACAATGCGTAGTGATGCGCCGGCTACACTGGAAGAAAAAGCTAAGATAAGATCGCTGACTGCAGAAGATGTAACGGAAACCATGTTATGTGGTAGTCCGATTACGGCTGTATTATCACAGTCTCCATATGGATCATTTGCAATTGGCGGTGTGAAAATTGCGACTGAAACAGGGTGGGTAGCAGCCCGACCGTCTGGAACCGAAGATTTATACAAGCTATATGCAGAAAGTTTTGTATCGGCAGAACAGGCAGGCATGTTACTGGAAGAAGGTAAATCCTTGATTTCTAAAGCACTTTCTAAATAAATAAAACACAGGCTAGGAATAGACTGATTGTCCTAGCTACTGGTTTTAGAATTTATATGCAATCAGTGGAATTTTTCATATAACCTATGGTATAATAAACAAGCATGGAATTTGAATATGAAGGGGTGTTATTATCCATGAAAGTTGTCATTACAGTAGTTGGCGTAGACCGTACGGGTATTATCGCGGCTGTTAGTCAGATTATGTCTGAACACAAAGTTAATATTTTAACAATTAATCAGGTCATTTTGGATGGAATTTTTAACATGGCTATGATTGTGGATTTGGAAGAAGCGTCTATCAGCTTGGACAAGCTGCAAGAATTGTTAAAAGAAAAAGGCGATGCCCTGGGTGTTGAAATCAGAGCACAAAACCGTAAAATCTTTGATGCAATGCATCGTATAGGATAAGGAGACATAGTATGCTGACAATCCAAGATGTACTGGAAACGAATCAAATGATTCAAAAAAATAATCTGGACGTCCGCACCATTACGATGGGGATTAGTCTTCTTGACTGCTGTTCCAGTGACGGCAAAACGTTGTGCCGTAATATTTACGATAAAATCACATCATATGGGGAACATCTCGTAGAAACGGGAAATGCCATTGGCTCAGAGTTTGGCGTTCCCATTATTAATAAACGTGTATCGGTAACACCGATTAGCCTAGTTGCCGGAGCCAGTGATTTAAAAAATTATGTAGAAGTTGCTAAAACACTGGATAAGGCAGCTAAGGAAATCGGTATTGATTTTATTGGCGGTTTTTCTGCATTAGTAGAACGGGGATTTACTGATGGTGATCGTCGCTTGATTGATTCCATTGCTGAAAGTCTGGCATGCACAGACCTGGTATGCAGTTCCGTTGCTGTCGGTTCGACAAAAGCGGGCATTAATATGGATGCTGTTGCTGAAATGGGTCGTGTCTATAAAGAATTGGCTGAACTTACGAAAGAACAAGACGCTTTGGGTTGTGCTAAACTGGTTGTATTTTCGAATGCCGTAGAAGATAATCCATTTATGGCAGGGGCATTTCATGGTGTAACCAATGGAGATTCATGCGTCAGTGTTGGCGTCAGTGGTCCTGGCGTTGTCAAAAAAGCGTTGGAAAATGTACAGGGACAGCCATTTGATGTTGTAGCTGAAACGATTAAAAAGACTGCATTTAAAATTACCCGTGTAGGACAGTTGGTAGCAATGGAAGCTTCTAAACGACTTCATGTTCCGTTTGGGATTATTGATTTGTCCTTGGCACCAACACCGGCAGTAGGTGACAGTGTAGCTGCTATTTTGGAAGAAATGGGGTTAGAAAGCTGTGGTGCCCATGGTACAACGGCTGCATTGGCATTGTTAAACGATGCGGTAAAAAAAGGTGGCTTAATGGCGTCGTCTCGTGTTGGCGGTTTATCCGGTGCGTTTATTCCTGTTAGTGAAGATAAGGGAATGTTGGAAGCTGTTGGTCGCGGCAGTTTGAGCTTGGAAAAACTGGAAGCAATGACTTGTGTTTGCTCCGTAGGCTTGGACATGATTGCTATTCCGGGTAATACATCAGCTGCAACGATTTCTGCAATTATTGCAGATGAAGCAGCAATTGGCATGATTAACAATAAAACGACGGCCGTTCGCGTGATTCCGGTTCCGGGAAAAGATGTAGGCGATACGGTTGAATTTGGCGGTCTGTTGGGATATTGCCCCATCATCAACGTCAATACATATAAATCAGATGCCTTTATTGCGCGTGGCGGTCGTATTCCGGCACCAATGCGTAGTTTAACCAACTAATCGGCATTTGGTTACTTTTAATGGAAAGTAGGCGTGTGTTGTGCTTGAATATCTTGTACCATTTGTGATCGCATTGATCGTGTCCTATGCATTGACGCCCAGCGTTAAGAAACTGGCGATCAAAGTAGGAGCTATTGATAGACCAAATGCCAGAAAGGTACATACTCATGTCATTCCGCGATTGGGCGGATTGGCAATTTATATTGGGTTTTTGGTGGCAGTAATAGGAACGGCTTTATTTTGCAATGTGCCAATTCGTCATGATTTGCTGGGATTGTTGTTAGGATGTACAGCGATTGTTGCCCTGGGAATTTGGGATGATATTTGCAATATTCCAGCCAAGGTAAAATTAGTGGGACAAATTATTGCAGCAGCGATTCCTGTTGCATTTGGCATTCAGATTGAATGGCTGACGAATCCCTTTGGAACGCTGGTTGTTTTGCCGGAAATTGTAGCTGTGCCGATTACTATTTTCT
>CALBLM010000026.1 GCA_937895695.1 uncultured Megasphaera sp. | reverse complement strand
TCAGTTTTCAAAGGTCATCGCCGTCTTGCGACGACTTACATATCTTACCAAACTCGCAAGAGCTTGTCAAGAACTTTTTAAAGAAGTTTTGAAATTAAAATCATTTTTTAACTTCAAAGCTTGTTTAGTATATCACACAAACTCCGTTTTGTCAAAACATTTCATTATTTAAAATATAATCTTAAATATTCTGATTATTTCCGATCCATGCGACGTAAAATATTTTATCATTAAAAAGAAAAGCTGTCAACATCTATTGACAGCTTTTTATAAAAATTTCTATATTTTCTTTATCCTTTAGACAAACTTTCCAAATCTTTCTGCTTACTTTCAATACCAAGGCCCATCACAATTGCCGATACGGCTATAAATACGAATGCAAACATGTAGAACACACCGCCAATACTAAATCCTCGAGACAGCATAATGCCTACCAAGATTGGTGCCGCCATGCCGCCAAATCGACCAAATCCGGCTGCCCAGCCGCTTCCCAATGCACGAATCGATGTTGGATACATTTCCGGCGTATACGTATATAAAACACCCCAAGCGCCTAAGTTGAAAAACGACATAATAGCTCCCCATACCATCAGCATCGTTGCACTGGTGGAATGACCAAAGAAATAGCTGGCAATACCACTGCATAATAAAAAGATAGATAACGTATATTTACGTCCAATTTTATCAACAAGCCAAGCTGCACAATAATATCCGGGCAATTGAGCCAGTGTCATAACCAGTACATATTCAAACGTTTTAACTACTGTAAATCCCTGTTGAAATACCAGCGACGGCAGCCACATAAAAATGCCATAATAACTATAAATAATACCAAACCATACAAGCCAAAGCATAATGGTCCGTGTCAAAAATGGCTTACGCCATAACGTTGTAACGGAAACTGGTTCATTGACAGGTACCGATTCCGTTTCATCCGTAAAAGGTTGGACTGGTACATGCATCATCGTTTCTAACTTTACAACGATTTGTCTTGCTTCTTCTACCCGTCCCTTGGACAATAAATATCGAACCGACTCCGGCATATGCATCCGAATTAAAAATGTATATAGTGCCGGAACTGCACCGATAACAAAAGCAATACGCCAGCCATATACAGGAATCAATACATAGGCAATGCATGCAGCAACAATCCATCCTAACGCCCAAAAGCTTTCTAATAATACAATAAATCGTCCACGTACTCTTGCCGGGGCATATTCAGATACTAATGTGGCCGCTACGGGAAGTTCTCCTCCTAATCCAAATCCTACCAAAAACCGAAAAATTAATAATGATGTATAATCCCAAGCCAATGCACACAATCCAGTGGCAATACTATATAACAATACCGTAATAGTAAATACTTTTTTTCTGCCTATATGGTCCGCAACAGTACCAGAAATAACAGCTCCCAACGCCATCCCAATGAGGCCAATACTGCCGATAAGGCCCATTTGTCCCGGTGCCAGCTGCCATTCTTTAGCCAATACAGGCAATATAAATGCAATGAGTCCGGTGTCCATGGAATCAAATAACCATCCCAGTCCCGTTACACCCAATAGTTTGTAATGAAAACGCCCTACAGGAAGCGCTTCTAACCGATCTAAAATCATGTCTTATACACCCCTTCTTTACATTTGTCTTGACACATATATTTACATCGTTCATTGTACACGGTATATAAAAAAAAGCAATAGAAAAAATCTTCTTCTATTGCTTTCCCGTTATTTATATAACACGCCTAATGCTTCCAAAGCCTCTTTTACGGCCGTCATATCTTCTGCATTTTCAGTTTCTACCAAATGCGTATGAATACCACCGCTAATACTACTAAGTAATTCTGCCTTTGAATCATTCATTCGTTTTAGGTATTGTTGTATATCCCGTCGGGAATGAAGATTTAAGTTGCCTTCCAAGTCACCATATACTTCATGTTCAACGACAACATTATGAACGATACCACCATTATCAATAATGGCATTTAATTCTTTTTCCATCATTTCCGGACCATGACAACATACAAATACTTGCTGCATACCTCTTTTGTTTTCATCAAT
>CALBLM010000025.1 GCA_937895695.1 uncultured Megasphaera sp. | reverse complement strand
AATCAGGAATGTATTATGAAGAGTAGGAGTGGTAATGTTGAATAAATTACAGAAAGCTCTGGGGGCTGCTGTAGTGACTGTATTGGTTAGTATAGGACCATCTGTATTGGCAAAAACGATTTTATATGTACCGCAGGATAATCGGCCTGTTGATTTTGCCTATACGGTACGGACGGCAGAAGATGCTGGATATACGGTGCTTACACCGCCGGAAAAATATTTATCCGGTTCGAATTTACACGGCCAGCCGGATAAACTAATGGACTGGGTGGATGAACATGCCGGAAAAGCGGATGCGATGGTCTTGTCTGTTGATTCATTGGTATATGGAGGTCTTGTTGACTCCCGTAAGCATAATTTAACACTGGATACGATGAAAGCACGCTTAACTAAAGTGGAAGCATTGCATAGTAAATATAAAAATGTCCCAATTTATGTATTTAGCACCGTAATGCGCAGTCCTTGGGCTGGTGGCAAAGGGGTAGAACCGGATTATTATTTGCAGTACGGTTCTGATATGTATCAATTGGCATCGTTGCAGGCGAAAATGGATTCGGAAAATTTGAGCCCTCAGGAACGCAGTGATTGGTTTGCTATTATGCGCCGTGTTCCGATGGAATACTTGCAGGACTGGTATAACCGTCGTCATAAAAATATGATGATAAACTGCCAGCTCATTCAGGATGCTCAAAAGGGGGTTTTTACATATTATAGCTTGGGGCATGACGATAATTCCGTCAACACCCAGTCTTCACTAGAATCCAAATATCTGGAAATGGCAGGAGACAATATTCCTAAAACGGCTTTTGGCTCCTTTCCCGGTGCCGACCAGCTGGGACTTTTGCTAATTACGAGAGCAAATAATGATTTTAACAATTATCATCCCAAAGTTACCGTGATTTATCCGCTGGGCGGTGGTGAAAAAACGGTTCCCAGTTATGATGGGCAGGCAATTGGCAAAACTATAGCCGCTCATGTTGAAGCTATTGGCGGTACGATCACGGATTCGGAACGACCGGATTTAGTATTGGCTGTCAATACACCGTTAACAACGTCAACGAGTGAATCGGGAAATTTTGAAAACTTTCCGATTATGCTGCAGTCTACGAAAGATTTCTTACAACAAATCGAAAAGGCTGTTGAAGCTGGCATTCCTGTCAGTTTGGTCGATATGGCATTTTCCAATGGATCTGATAATACGTTGGTCTATGGATTATATCAAGATCACATGATGTATCGCTTGGCAGCGTATAATGGTTGGAATACAGCTAGTAATTCTGTTGGATATGGTATTTCCCAGGGCGTTTTGGCACATTATATGACGGACAATGCCCATCGAAATATGTTAACAACACAGTATTTGGATAATTGGGCATATCAAGCCAATATTCGTGATTATATTTATCGGATGCAGCAAAAAGTAGAAGCAGGTACAGTCAAGCAGTATTATCCGACAGTGATGGGGGAAATGCAGAGCCGAACAAAAGAACAAGTTCAGCGGTATGCATCTACGTATTTGGATATAGATCCCAAAACAGTGAATGTAACATTGCCATGGAATCGGTTATTTGAAGTATATATTGATGTTCATGACAAAGCAGACGTACCTTTAGAAGCAGAAGTGCGGCATCATATAAAAAGTCGCGAATTAAAACAACTGGAAAATAAACTCAAAGACGCGCGAAAAGCGGTAGAAGAAGAAAAGAAAAAGAACGCTGAAGCAGCAAAGAATAAAGAAAACGAAGAGCCTGTTAATCTTGAAACGCAACAACAATTAGAACAAGCAGAAGCGGCAGCACAAGCTGCATATCAAGAAGCACTAGCTGCGCAGGATTTGAATGAAAAAGAAGAACAGGCACAGCGAAATCGCACATGGTCACCTCAATCTTAAGCATATAGTAAGAATAAAAAAACGCCTTGATCCACAACGGTCAAGGCGTTTTACTATACGTGAATTTTTGAGATATTAAAGAAATATATATTTTAAAACAAAGATGATTGCCAAGAAGTACATAAGCAGAGAAATTTTATTTCGTTTGCCTGTCAACACATTGATGACAACGTATGAAATGATGCCGAATGAAATGCCTTCGGAAATACTGTAACAAAAGGGCATGGAAATAATGGTAATATATGCGGGAATGGATTCGCTAAAATCATTGAAGTTAATACCGGCTACTGATGTGAGCATTAAAAAGCCGACGATAACCAAAGCCGGTGCAGTAGCAAATGCTGGAATGGCCATAAAGAATGGTGAAAAAAACAAGGATAAAGCAAATAACACAGCAACACAGACCGCTGTTAGCCCAGTACGTCCGCCTTCGCTGACACCCGTAGCACTTTCGACAAAGGTAGTTGTTGTACTAGTTCCTAAGAGAGCACCAGCTGTCGTAGCAACGGAATCTGCCATGAGGGCACCTTTAATACGAGGCAATTTGCCGTTTTCATCTAGCATATTGGCTTTGGAAGATACGCCGATTAATGTGCCGAGTGTGTCGAAAATATCAACAAATAAGAACGCAAACATAACGACAAGAAAATTGAAACTTATCATATTGGAAAAATCGAGCTGCCCTAAAATAGGAGATAAACTAGCAGGAATAAAGGAAGCAGCACCGGCAGATAAATCAGGAATCACGCTGTACATATGTGCCTGCGGATTTGGCGTATACCAGCCAACAGCTTCGCAAAGGATAGCTAAAATCCATGTGAATAAGATGCCCCAAAGAATATTGCCGCGAACTTTTTTTACCATGAGGACAGCTGTAAATAAAATACCTATCATGGCCAACAATACGGTAATGCCAACAGTGCTGAATGTACCGGAAGCAACGGATTGTTTAAAGGAAAATAAAGAAATTTTGGTAGCTGGATTTGCTACAATAATTTGCGCATTTAATAATCCTATGAGAGCAATAAATAAACCGATGCCGGCAGATACTGCTTTTTTTAATGTCATCGGAATAGCATTGAATAAGGCTTCGCGCACATTTGTTAGAGATAAAATAATAAAAATGATACCTTCCATAAAAACAGCACTTAATGCCATCTGCCACGTATACCCCATTTGCAGCACAACGGTATATGCA
>CALBLM010000024.1 GCA_937895695.1 uncultured Megasphaera sp. | reverse complement strand
AAATTAAAGTGCCAGCAGCTGTTAGTCCCAAACGGGCGACACGATTTCTTTTATTCCTTATTTCCACGATAGAACGCATCCTTTCCAATACAATGTATGACTATTATACCGTAGACTGCTATGAGATGTAAAATTTTCATTTTTATCAACGTAATGTTTTGCAGATATTTCTACATATAATACAACGTTTTGGGTTTTATAGAAGTGTTTGGAAGCATGCCGAATAGATCATATTGATATATAATTCTATTTCTTATATAATTTCCTATTGTAAGAAACAGCGATTTGCTAAGACATACATAGATGTTGTCAAATGATAAGGAGTAGGACAATGATAAATTTTACGGCTATTGATTTTGAAACGGCGAATAAGTATGCTAACAGCGCATGTTCACTGGCGGCAGTTACGATACAAGACAATACATGTGCCAACGAGGCATATACACTTATCAAGCCGCCGTTTATGGTTTTTTCGCCGGATAATATACGGATTCATGGCATTACACCGGACCAAGTTGCAGATAAGCCTAAATTTGATGCGTTGTGGAATGATATACGGCCGCATTTGGAAGGGCAGATTTTGGTGGCTCACTATGCTGTATTCGATACACGTGTATTGCGTAGTTTAATCAAAACGTATCATTTGCCGGGTATTACTGCTAAATATGCCTGCACCGTAGAAATTTCACGGAAAGTTTGGCCTGATTTGCGCAATCATAAATTAGATACTGTAGCGGGCTTTTTGGGATTTTCCTTTCATCATCATCAAGCATTGGATGATGCGCGAGCATGTGCGGTCATTGCCTGTAAAGCGGCTGAAAAAGTAGGAGCTTCTTCAATGGACGAATTAATGGATACGTTAGGTTTATCTTTTAAGACATTATAACGTAGCTTTATCGCATATCGTTTAAGCATGTTGTGTATATAGCTATACGCCTTTGGGATATAAGCTTACATATTTTTAAAATATGCGTATAATGAAAGAAGCAGAATGTAAACAACGAAAGGGGATAGAACGATGAAAATTGTCTTATTAGAATCATTGGGTATTCATCAGGAATTACTCGATTCCTATGTGAAACCATTACAGGAAAAAGGGTATGAATTTGCAGCGTATGAACGCAATGATGATGTGTCTGTACAGATTGAAGAAGCGAAAGATGCAGATATACTTATTATTGCCAATATGCCGCTGAAAGCAGAAGTTATCAATGCCTGCCCCAAATTAAAATATATTGATGTTGCCTTTACCGGTGTCGATCATGTTGCCTTGGATGCAGCCAAAGCAAAGGGAATCAAAGTAAGTAATGCATCAGGCTACTCCACAGTTGCCGTTGCAGAATTAACAATCGCTATGATGCTTGACCTTTTACGCTATGTGCCGCAAGTGGATGCGGCTTGTCGTGCCGGCGGTACAAAAGCTGGATTTATTGGCAACGAATTAGAAGGTAAGACCGTTGCGTTAGTAGGCACAGGGGCTATTGGTCATCGCGTTGCCGAACTCGTTCATGCGTTTGGGGCAAAAGTTATTGCGTACAATGGCTTTTCCTATAAAGAAAATACGGAATTGATTACCTATTTGCCCATGAAAGACATGTTGGAACAAGCAGATATCGTATCGCTGCACTGCCCAGTTACGGATAAATCTCGTGGATTGATTAATGCCGAAACGATTTCGTATATGAAACCGACGGCGTTCCTCATCAACGAAGCCCGCGGTCCCGTTGTGGATTCCCAAGCCTTAGCAGATGCTCTTAACAGCGGTAAAATCGCCGGGGCCGGCATTGACGTGTTTGAAAATGAACCGCCTTTGGATACCAATCATCCGCTCTTGCATGCCAAGAATACGATTGTAACGCCTCATGTTGCATTTGCTACGCAAGAATCTATGGAAAAACGGGCGGTCATTGTATTTGATAATATTGACGCATATTTGGCAGGGAAGCAGAAAAATATTATTTTATAAGAATATAGTGTATACCACTTGACTAGGAAAGGCACACCGTATATGTAAAACGGCGTGCCTTTTAGTGTATAACAATTAGTATAAACTATGCAAATTTTACATCAATAAAACAATATCTATGCTGATTATACAACATTAAAAAAATACATTGTACAAAATACACTAGTATGGTAGTATGTAGACAACGAAATACTTAAGATAACCATAGAGTCGCAATAGGAGGAGTAATACAATGAGTATGAGAATGACATTTCGTTGGTATGGCGAAAACGACGACAAAATTACATTACAGCAGATTGACCAGATTCCTGGCATGGATGGAATTGTAGGTGCGTTGTTTGATATTCCTGTTGGTGAAGTATGGCCAGTAGAACCGTTGCTTCACATTAAAAAAATTGCTGAAGAAAATAATTTGGTATTTAAAGATTTGGAAAGTATTAATGTTCATGAAGACATTAAATTAGGCTTGCCAAGTCGTGACAAATATATTGAAAACTATATTACTTCTTTGAAAAATGCTGCTAAAGCCGGCATTCAGATGGTTTGCTACAATTTTATGCCGATTTTCGACTGGACACGTACGGACTTGGCAAAACCATTGTATGATGGCTCTACGGCTCTTGCATATGACTACCATGTTATTGCAGGAAAAACACCGCAAGACATGGCGAAAGAAATTTTAGATAACAGCAACGGATTCGTTCTTCCTGGCTGGGAACCGGAACGTTTGAAAGAACTATCTCACTTGTTTGAACAATATGAAGGCATGGATGAAGATGGACTTCGTAAAAACCTTTCGTATTTCTTAAATGCCATTGTACCGGTTGCTGAAGAATTGGGTATTAAAATGGCTATCCATCCGGATGATCCCCCAAAATCTGTATTTGGCTTGCCTCGTATCGTGAAAAACGAAGAAGATTTAGATAAAATTGCAGCAATGGTTGACAGCCCAAGCAATGGTTTCACGATTTGCACTGGCTCTTTAGGTTCTAACCGTCAGAACGATATTCCGCATATCATTCGCAAGTTTGGCAAAATGAACCGTGTCAACTTCCTCCATGTTCGTAATATCCAAGTTCATGAACCGTGGGTATTTAATGAAGTTGCTCATAAATCCCAGTTTGGC
>CALBLM010000023.1 GCA_937895695.1 uncultured Megasphaera sp. | reverse complement strand
CTCATTGCGGTTGGGGAACAAGACGGCAGATTAAAGAACTTTGTAAAAGCGGCTCTGTTTTTATTAATCATACGTGTTGTACAGATAGTTCTATCAAAATAGATCCACAAACCGCTCACATTCAAGTGCAGGGCGAAACGATTTGTTACGAAGAACTTTACTATCTTATGCTGTATAAGCCGCAGGGTGTACTGTCTGCAACGGAAGATCGGTTTACGAAAACCGTATTGGATTTATTGCCGCAACAGTATCAGGGAGCGTCGTTATTTCCTGTAGGACGGCTGGATAAAGATACGACGGGACTTTTACTATTGACCAATGACGGTACATGGGCTCATCAGATTACGTCTCCTAAAAAGCACATTAATAAAGTATACGAAGCGTCTGTTGAAGGAGATATTCCGGCAGATATAGAAAAACGATTTCATGAGGGCATTGTATTGGCTGACGGTCTTCACTGCCTGCCGGCGCAGGTATCTCGTATGGGACCGAATCAGTTGCAGATTACTGTCCAAGAAGGAAAATATCACCAAGTAAAACGGATGTGTGCTGCTGTAGGTCTTACGGTAACGGCATTGCATCGCTGTTCGATTGGGGCATTAGTGTTGGATTCTTCGTTAGAACCGGGACAATACCGCCGATTGACAGAAGTAGAAAAAGATTTGCCTTTTTGCGAGTAATTGCGATGCAAAGTGTTTGTAATAATGGCGGTAGTATGGTATCATAAAAGATAATTGAATAAATATAGGTGATACTATGATAGAAGAAAGAATTGCCCGCCTGCGGCAGTTCATGTACGAACGTACAGCAGACGGCGTTGTAATTGTTCAGCCGGAAAATCTGCGATATTTTAGTGGATTTACAGGTGGTGAAGGCGCATTGGTTCTCAGTGGGGACCAAGCGGTACTTTGGACAGATTCCCGCTATACGGAACAAGCTGCGCAGCAGTCCGGAACCTGGTATGAAGTAAAAAATCATATGGGAAGCCTGACCGAATGCATTGGTAAGTCATTAGAAGAAATGCAAGTACAGACAGCCGTATATGAAGAAAATTTTTTAACCCATTATATGTATGAAAATATTGCAGACGCATGCGAATGCTATTTTCAGGCAGAAGATTTGACCCAGTTACGGGCAGTCAAAGAACCGTATGAACTGGAAGCGACGCGTAAAGCAAGCCGCATTGCTGATCAGGCATTTGCTGATTTGCTGCCGTATATTAAACCGGGTGTGACAGAAAAAGAACTGGCTGCCCGGTTGGAAAGCAATATGCTGCTGTTAGGGTCTGAAGAAAAATCGTTTACTACCATTGCCGCATCCGGTAAACGGTCGGCGATGCCCCATGGTACAGCTAGCCCCAAAGTGGTTGAAAAAGGAGATTTTTTGACCTTTGATTTTGGTGCTGTATGGGAAGGCTATCATTCAGATATGACGCGCACTGTTGTTGTCGGCAAAGCGACGCAGGAACAGAAAGATTTTTATCAGCTCATTTTAGAAGGACAAAAGTTAGGCGTATCCCATATTAAAGAAGGATTAGCATGTCAAGAAGCCGATGCGATTGTCCGCGATTATTTTGCTAAACACCATATGGCGCAGTATTTTACACATGCGTTAGGGCATGGAACAGGATTGGAAATTCACGAACAACCCGTTCTTTCACCGCGTTCCCAAGGTGTATTGAAGAAAAATATGATAGTCACGGTAGAACCGGGACTGTACATAGAAGGCAAATACGGTGTCCGCATAGAGGATTCCGTTGCCGTTACAGCTACTGGCTGTGAAATACTAACCAAAACATCAAAAGAATTGATGGAGCTGTTATAGGAGGAATTAGAAATGATTACAAGTAATGATTTTAGACCAGGCGTTACGATTGAAATCGATGGTCAAGTATGGCAGGTTGTTGAATTTCAGCATGTAAAACCTGGTAAAGGCGCCGCATTTGTTCGCGCTAAAATTAAAAACCTTGAAACAGGTGCTGTTGTAGAACGTACATGGAATGCTGGTGAAAAAGTACAGGATGGCCACGTAGATCGCCGCCAGATGCAGTATCTCTACGAAAACGAAGGCATGTACTGTTTCATGGATAATGAAACATATGAACAAATCGAATTAAATAAAGATACCTTGGGTACAGCTGTTAATTTCTTAAAAGAAGACATGACCGTATCTGTTATGATGTTTAAAGGCAAAGTAATCGGCATTGATCTTCCTGCTTCTGTTACGTTGAAAGTCGTAGAAACAGAACCGGGCGTTCGTGGTGATACAGCAACAGGTGCTACAAAACCGGCTAAATTGGAAACAGGTTATATTGTTAAAGTACCTCTTTTCATTAACCAGGATGAAGTCATTCAGATTGATACGAGAACCGGCCAGTACACAGGCAGAGCATAAGCATACAATAATTACTTCAAAAGCGATGAGTTTCTCATCGCTTTTTGTGAATTTTATGAATGGTGAATCCATATGGAAACAACGGAAACAAATCAATTAGGCAGTATACACATGTCCCAGCGCGTTATTTCTATTATTGCATCGCAAGAAGCGGCTTCTGTACTAGAAGTAGCTGCATTGGATGCAACATTAGCGGATACAGCAGCTAAAAAATTGGGCCGAGTTAATCCCGCACAAGGGGTTCACACGACCATTGACGGTATTGATGTAGAAATCACGATTCGGCTTATTGCAACGTATGGCTGTCGGATTCCGGACATAGCATTGGCTGTACAGAAAAAAGTAAAAGATACATTGGAAATTATGACGGGGTGCCGGGTACATGCCGTCCATATTGTCGTACAGGATATTGTTTTTTCAGAAAGGAATACAAAAGGGAGCGGCGATGAATAAAGAAACGAAGCCTTTTTCATATAGCGTGAGTGAAGGCGCATTTGTCAAAATTGCCGAAACTGCGATGTTATCTATTGACGGAATAGCCAACACGAAAAAGCAGCGTATTGTAGTGCATTGTGATAAGGGCTGTGTTACGGTTGAAATTCATATATATGCGTATTATGGGGTACAACTGCGGACATTGGCTTTGACAATACAACAACAAGTAGCGCAGGCTATTCGCACGATGGCTGAACCAAAAAAACTTTTTGTACATGTGACCATTGAAGATTTACTAATACAATCGAATTGCAAAACAC
>CALBLM010000022.1 GCA_937895695.1 uncultured Megasphaera sp. | reverse complement strand
GCGGGTACAGCAAATAACAAGGAAAGAAGCACAGAAAAAAGCCATAGAACTGCTCCGTCATGTTGGTATTACGTCGCCGGAAAAACGATTTGCTCAATATCCTCATGAACTATCGGGCGGTATGCGGCAGCGCAGTTTAATTGCCATGGCCTTGGCCGGTCAGCCCAAACTTTTATTTGCCGATGAACCGACGACGGCATTGGATGTCACTACAGAAGCACAGATATTGGCATTATTACAGCAGTTGCAGCATGACACTGGAATGGCTGTGATTTTGATTTCTCATAATTTGGGTGTTATTGCGCAGATGTGTCAGCGCATTTATGTCATGTATGCCGGTACAGTAGTAGAAGAAGGAGCGGCAGCAGATATTTTTTATCGTCCCGTTCATCCGTATACGAAAGGGTTGTTGGCTTCCTTGCCGGATCCTAATCATAAAAATAAAATGTTGCATGGGATTGCCGGCCAGGCTCCGGATTTATTTCATATGCCGCAGGGATGTCGATTTTTTAGACGATGTCCCTATGCCATGCGAATTTGTACGAAACAGTTAGCCCCTAAGTACCCGATAGAAGGTAATCATTATGCGAGCTGTTGGCTGATTGCGCCGGAAAGGAAAGGTGTATGATGGATTTAATTCGTGCCAATCATATTACGAAACAATTTGTCGTTGATACCGATTGGCTGGGACGGCCTAAAACTATATTGACTGCTGTGCATGATATATCGCTGACGATTCACACAGGAGAAACAGTCGGATTGGTTGGCGAATCAGGATGCGGCAAGTCGACATTTGCTAGAACCGTATTGGGACTATATAAGGTAACGCAAGGAGATGTTTTTTATAAAGGAAAAAATATTAAGGATAAGCAGGTGCAGCAGCAATATCGGCGACATGTACAGATGATTTTCCAAGATCCCTATTCTTCCTTAAATCCACGGATGACGGTAGAAGATATTATTAGCGAACCCCTCCGTAATTACGGCCTATGCCGGACCGATGAGGAACGACGAAAAAAAGTCAGTGATCTATTAGAAGAAGTCGATATGCGTCCGGAAGCGGCCCAGCGATATCCCCATGAATTTAGTGGTGGCCAACGACAGCGTGTAGGTATTGCCAGAGCCTTGGCGGTATCACCGGAATGCATCTTTTGTGACGAACCCATTTCTGCATTGGACGTATCTGTACAGGTGCAAATCGTCAACATGATGCAGAGACTACAAAAAGAACGGGGCTTGTCGTATTTATTTATTGCCCATGATTTGACGATGGTGCATCATATGAGCCATCGTATTGGCGTCATGTATTTAGGACATTTGATGGAATTGGGATTCGGTGATGACGTATATCATCAGCCCCTTCATCCGTATACACAGATCTTAATTGCCGCTGTACCTCGTCCGGATCCGCAATATATAAGAAACGTATTTGTACAAGGAGAAGTTCCCAGCCCGCTTCATGCACCGTCAGGATGTGTTTTTCATACGCGTTGTCCGTACGCCGATGAACAATGCCGCCAATGTGTACCGGTCATGAAAGAAGTAGAACCAGCCCATTGGGTTGCTTGCCATCATGTAAAAGGAGGGAGTAACGTATGATACGAATGCTTATTATTGGAATTTGTTGCTGCGTCGCTCTTTTTTGCGGTGGCTGCAGCAGTGTACAGAGACCGGATACGGTGAGCTATGTTTTGGAAGCAGAACCGTCACGGTTGGATCCGGCGATGACGACAAATTTGGCAGAAAACAATACGGAATTACAGTTGTTTGAAGGGCTGACCCGGCTGGATAAAAATGATGTACCCCAGCCGGCATTGGCAAAAAGCTGGGATATTTCTCCTGATGGAAAAACGTATACCTTTCATTTGCGCGATGGCATTCAATGGAGCGACGGAACGCCTATTACGGCGCAAGATGTTGAATTTTCTTGGAAACGAGTTGTCAATCCGGATGTTGCATCGGAAAATGCGTATATGATGTTTTGCATTGATCATGCAGAAGATTATTTTAAAAAGAAAGCATCGGCTGACGAAGTCGGTATCAACGCGTTGGATGACAAAACGCTGCAAGTGCATCTGACCAATCCGACGGCGTATTTTTTAAATTTGACGGCCTTTCATTGTTATTATCCGGTTCCGCGCAACCAAGTAGAAGCCCATCCGGATACATGGGCTTCTGATGCAGAAACGATGGTATGCAGCGGCCCCTATATCATTGACAAATGGGTTCATTCCAGTGAAATTACGATGACCAAAAACAATCGTTACTGGGATGCTGAGGCGGTACAGCTTCCGAAACTTATGTTTCCTATTAGCGATTCCCAGGCAACGCGGTTGACTTTAGTGGAAAGTAATCAGGCGAATATGACTGTAGAACCGCCACCGGCAGACCAAGAACGACTGGAACAAATGGGACTATATAAAGTCGCCCCGTATTTGGGAATATATTATTATGTGTTTAACGTACAAAAACCGCCTTTTGATGATGTACGTGTACGTAAAGCCTTTGCCATGGCGGTTCAGCGTCAAGGGCTAATTCAGCATATTGTTCGCGGACAAAAAGAAGCGGCCTATGCGTGGGTGCCGCCTGGCATCATAGATAAGACGACAGGGCAGGATTTCCGATTAGAAGGCGGCAATTTGACGGCAGAAGATACAAAGCAAGCCCGAAAGCTTTTGCAAGAAGCAGGGTATGATGCAGTACATCCGTTGCCGGAAGTTAGCATTTTGTTTAATACCAATGAAATGCATAAAGCCATTGCTGAAGCGTTGCAGGCGATGTGGAAAGAAAATTTAGGTGTCGAAGTACACCTGACGAATCAAGAATCCAAAGTGTTTATGGCGTCTCGCAGCCAAGGAGATTACCAAATTGCCCGCGCCTCTTGGATTGCCGATTACAGCGATCCCATGAGTTTCTTGGATGTCTTTGACGATGAAGAAAACGACGCACAGTACCATAATGCCGACTATCATGCTTTGATTCAAAAAGCAAAAACGACGAATAATGAGACACTGCGCATGAAGTATATGCATGAAGCAGAACAAAAACTATTTGATGACTGCGTTATCATACCGATTTACTATACGACCCAGCCTTATGTAGTACAACCCTATATCAAAGGATATCATTGGTCGTCGTTGGGATTAGTT
>CALBLM010000021.1 GCA_937895695.1 uncultured Megasphaera sp. | reverse complement strand
ATATTCCAGCTGTTGAAAAAGGCGTGAAAGAAACACTGGAAAAAGGGTTGCTGGCAGGCTATCCTATGATTCATGTTAAAGTGACATTAAAAGATGGATCCTACCACTCTGTCGATTCATCAGAAATGGCATTTAAAGTCGCTGCAGCGTTGGCATTGAAAAAAGGTGTACCTGAAGCCAATCCGGTATTGCTGGAACCAATTTATAGTGTTGATGTCGTAGTGCCGGAAGAATATATGGGCGATGTCATGGGTGATTTTAGTGGTCGCCGCGGCCGTATTTTGGGCATGGAACATCATCGCAATCGTAAAGGTATTATTGTTGTGAAAGCACAAGTTCCTTTATCAGAAATGAAAGGATATGTTACCATTCTTCGTTCGATGACCCAAGGTAAAGGTACGTTTAATATGACATTCTTTGATTACGAAGAAGTACCTAAGAAATTGCAAGATGAAATCATTGCAAATTCCCAAGAAGCGAAAAAAGAATAAATAACTCCCTCCTCCCTAGACGTCCTCTTACTTTTTAGATTAAAGCGAGAGGGCGTCTTATTCCACGTCTAGTATTTTATTGCACATGTATCGTATTGTCTGATGAATAAAGCTGAAATATGTCTTTTTTTGTCATGGCGTTTTGTGTACAATACAAGATGGATGATAGCGTAGTGACAACAAAAAGGAGATGTATTGCTTGAAACAGATGAAAGAACGGGCTTGGCAATTTATTGATGCCCATCAGGAAGATATGCTTGCGATATGGCAGCGTTTAGTACAAATAGAAAGCGGATCAATGGATAGGGCGGGGATAGATGCAGTAGCGCAAACAATTCAACAACAAATGGATAGCTTAGGTGCCGTGACTAGGAGAATAAATATGCCTCATACCGGCAGTATGCTAGTATCTTCCTGGGGGAAGTCAAAGGCTGCGCCAATTTTGCTGTTAGGGCATATGGATACGGTGTTTCCCAAAGGAACTATCAAAGAACGACCATTTACGATTCAAAACGGCAAAGCCTATGGCCCAGGTGTTTTGGACATGAAAGGCGGCATAGTCATTGCGTTATACGCGATAAAAGCATTACAGGCGGCAGGATACTCTACAAGGCCGATTCAGCTGATTTTAGCAGGTGATGAAGAATTGGGACATCAACACTCTAGTGCGGCGGCTTGTATACAAAAGGAAGCCAAAGGTGCCATCGCTGCATTTAATTGTGAAACGGGATTTTTAGACAATGGATTGGTAGTACAGCGTAAAGGCAGTGCCGTATTTGAGATGTGTGTGCAAGGCATTGGCGCCCATGCCGGAAACAACCCAAAAGGCGGACGTAGTGCTATTTTGGAAATGGCGCATAAAGTGATAGATGTTCAAAATTTGACAGATTGGTCTGCAGGAATTACGTTTAATGTAGGGATAATCCAAGGCGGTACCGTCGTGAATGCCATACCGGATAGAGCGTCTATGCAGATTGATGTGCGATATTTGAATCCCGAAGATATTGGGATGATTCAACAACAGTTACAACAGATTGCAGCTAAACAGTATGTGCCGGATACTAAAACGATAGTGCGACAAGTCGTTGGTTTTGCGCCGATGAAACGCATCGAAGGAACAGATGCATTATTTGACGTAGTAAAGCGGACATATCAAGAAATGAATTTGCCGGAACCACATGCTATGCTGATTGGCGGCGGCTCTGATTCGGCATATACTGTATTGGCCGGCGTACCTACCATTTGTGCTATGGGTGTCAAAGGAGAAAACAATCATACGCTGCGTGAATATGCGGATGTATCTTCTTTGTTTGAACGAGCTAAAGTGTTGGCAGCTTGCATTATGAATAGAAAATAATAAATAAGTACATAATGACTGCATAATGCCGCATTATGTACTTATTTATTATGTTTTTATTTTACAATGGCATACAAAAAATGTTAAGAACGAAAATATCGGATTGCTCGATGATGTAGAGTATGAAAGGCATTTTTCCTTCATAACTATCAAAAAATAGGAAACTTTGCTATAATATACATGTATGCGCTCATATATATCTATAATAAGGGCGCCGTTTTTTAATTTTTATATGAGGTGAAATTGTGGACGAACAACAAGTAGATAAAATATTACCGGTCTGCCTGGAAAATGAAATGCAGACATCGTATATTGACTATGCGATGAGCGTTATCATTACACGTGCATTACCGGATGTGCGTGATGGGCTGAAACCAGTACATCGCCGTATTTTGTATGCTATGCATGAAGCAGGCATGACACCGAATAAGCCGTATAAAAAGTCAGCGCGTATCGTTGGGGAAGTATTAGGTAAATATCATCCCCATGGTGACAGCTCTGTATATGATGCAACAGTCCGCCTGGCTCAGGATTTCTCCACGCGGTATCCTCTGGTAGATGGTCATGGGAATTTTGGCTCTGTCGATGGCGACTCTGCGGCGGCTATGCGTTATACCGAAGTTCGTATGGCTAAAATTACGGGAGAAATGCTGGAAGATATAGATAAAGATACCGTTGATTTTATGCCTAACTATGATGGTTCTTTGCAGGAACCGGTTGTACTGCCGTCAAAAATTCCTAATTTATTAGTCAATGGTTCTGCCGGCATTGCTGTCGGCATGGCTACGAATATTCCGCCCCATAATTTGGGGGAAGTCGTTGACGGATGTGTATTGTTAATTGATAATCCAGAAGCAAGTTTGGATGAAATCATGACAAAAATTAAAGGACCTGATTTCCCAACGGGTGCTAAAATCATGGGACGTGACGGTATCCTAAAAGCATATTCAACGGGACGAGGCAGCATTAAAATGCGTTCCTGTGCAACGATTGAACCGATGAATAAGGGGAAAAACCGTATTGTCGTTACGGAAATCCCATATCAGGTTAATAAGGCACGTGTCATTGAATCCATTGCTGAATTATCACGAAACCGTGAAATAGATGGCATTACAGCCCTTCGTGATGAATCCGACCGCAAGGGATTGCGCATTGTTGTTGAATTGCGTGCTGATGTCAATCCGGATATCGTATTAAATAAACTGTATAAGCACACGCAATTACAGGAAACATTTGGCGTTATCATGCTGGCTCTTGTCGATGGTCATCCGCGTGTTTTGACATTAAAAGAAGTACTTC
>CALBLM010000020.1 GCA_937895695.1 uncultured Megasphaera sp. | reverse complement strand
ACTTACCAAGTGCCGATCCACAGCGGGTTTGCCAAGAGATTGAAGATGTGATCGGACTGGACGCCTCGGACGCTATTATGATTAGCGCCAAAACCGGACTGGGTGTAGATAAAGTACTGGAAGCTGTTGTACAGCGTATACCGGCACCGGAAGATGCGTCGGATAAAACGTTGCGAGCCTTGATTTTTGATTCCCATTTTGATGCATACAAAGGGGCTATTGCCAATGTTCGTGTCATGGAAGGATCTATCAAGCCGGGACAGCGTATTCGTATGATGGCTACGGGAAAAGAATTTGAAGTCATCGAAACAGGGGTATTTTTACCGCAAATGCATCCGATTCCGTCTTTGGAATGCGGCAGTGTAGGCTATTTGGCAGCGAGTATGAAAAATGTCCGCGACTGCCGTGTAGGCGATACGGTTACCTTAGCGGATAACCCGGCAGCTGAAGCCTTACCAGGATATCACAAAGCGGTACCTATGGTATATTGCGGTTTATATCCAGTAGAAACAAATGATTATGATAATCTGCGCGATGCCTTGGAAAAATTGCATTTGAATGATGCGGCATTGCTGTTTGAACCGGAAACATCCAGTGCGTTAGGATTTGGGTTCCGCTGCGGATTCTTGGGCCTTTTGCATATGGATGTCGTTCGGGAACGATTAGAACGCGAATATAATTTATCGCTGATTACGACGGCACCGTCTGTTATTTATCATGTATATTGCACGGACGGGACGATGGTAGAAGTCGATAATCCGGCTATGATGCCGGATATGACCAAAATCGATCATATTGAAGAACCTCTTGTTAAAACGACGATTATCATTCCGAAAGATATGGTTGGCACGGTCATGGAAATTTCGCAGAATCGCCGCGGTCAATATGTCACCATGGATTACTTGGATGAAACGCGTGTGTCCTTAGTATATGATTTGCCGTTGTGTGAAATTTTATATGATTACTTTGATGTACTGAAATCAGCAACACGAGGCTATGCATCACTGGATTATGAATTAAACGGATATCAGACGTCGCCGATGGTCAAGATGGATATTCTTATTAACGGAGAAGTTGTTGATGCCTTAAGCGTTATTGTTCATCGTGAATTTGCAGCTCGTCGCGGCCGTGCGCTGGTAGAAAAGCTTCGCAGCTTAATACCGCGTCAACTGTTCCAAATTCCAATTCAAGCGGCTATTGGCAATAAAATTATTGCCCGCGAAAATGTAGCTGCCCTTCGTAAAGACGTCTTGGCTAAATGCTATGGCGGCGATATTTCACGTAAGCGTAAGTTATTGGAAAAGCAAAAAGAAGGTAAGAAGCGCATGAAACAATTTGGTACAGTCGAAATTCCGCAGGAAGCCTTTATGGCTGTACTGCAGGTTGATGATACATGATTGGCTTATATATACATATACCTTTTTGTGTGCATAAATGCTTGTATTGTGATTTTCCGTCGTATGGCGGCGTTCAGCAATATATTTCCGCCTATGTACAGGCTCTTTGTCGGGAAATTAAGACTTGGACCGGTAAGGGCTTGCAGGCAGACACGATATATTTTGGTGGTGGAACGCCGTCTTTGTTGACGGTTTCTCAACTTGCCCAGATTATGGAAGCATTACAGCAAACTTTTTATTTGACCCATGATGCGGAAATTACACTGGAAGCTAATCCGGATAGCATGGATACAGACTATGCCGCAGATATTGCTTCACTGGGCGTCAATCGAGTGAGTTTAGGCATCCAGTCCTTTGATGATTGCATGCTGCGATTTTTAGGCAGAGTCCATACGGCAGCGCAGGGAAAGGGTGCAGTGGAAGCGGTATGGAACGGTGGCATTGAAAACATATCTATTGATTTAATGTATGGATTGCCGCATCAAACGCCGTCTATGGTTCATCATGATCTAAATATACTGGCATCCCTTCCCATTTGTCATGCATCGATATATGCATTGATTGTAGAGGAACATACCCCGTTGTGGGCTGGCTTGGAGCAGCATGACTTTACACTTCCTTCTGATGAGAACGTGGAAACTATGGGAAATGAAATTCATCATGCGATGCATCAATTAGGCTATGAACATTATGAAATTTCCAGTTACGCTAAGCCAGGAAAACGGTCACGACATAATTGCAAATATTGGCAGTATACGCCGTATATTGGATTTGGCGCATCGGCCCATTCCTTTTATAAAGAAACGCGTTGGGCAAATATTGCTAATATTCCTCAATATATACGCCAAGCCGGTCCACATAGCCTAATAAAAGACAAGGTTGTGATTGATGAAAAAAGGGCGCAAGAAGATTATTGTTTTTTGGCACTGCGCATGCATGACGGCATTTCTTACAAAGCATTTGAAAAGCAGTTTGGTACGACGATAGAACGTGAATTTGGCGTTGTATTAACGCGATTATTTCAACAAAACTTATTGGAAAAGACAAAAGAAGGCTGCTGTCTAAGCAGCCTGGGCTTGGCATATGGAAATTATGTATTCAGCCAATTTATACGTGAATAAAAACCGCTTTGTCATGCGGCAGAGCAGCTATTGACGAGGCGTTTGTTCATAGTTGTGGGATTGACAAGGAGTACCATTTTAGCTATAATTACATTGTGTGCAGTAAAAGCACTCCCTATCATACCTTGGAGGGAGGGATAACAGAATGGCAGAAATCAGAGTTGGTAAAAACGAAACGTTAGATAGCGCACTTCGCCGCTTCAAACGTTCTTGCCAAAAGGCAGGTGTTCTTTCCGAAGTTCGGAAACGTGAACACTATGAAAAACCGAGTGTACGGAGAAAGAAAAAATCCGAAGCAGCACGTAAACGGAAGTACAGAGCATAATCGTCGTTAGTAAGAAGGGTGATATCGTGTCTCTTAAAGAAGAACTGCTTCAGGATATGAAAGATGCAATGCGAGCTAAAGAATCCGGAAAAACAGCGTTGTCTGTTATTCGCATGGTTCGTTCATCCATTCGTAACACGGAAATTGATGGCAAGTGTGAACTGGACGATGCCGGTGTGGGAGCAGTCATTGCAAAAGAAATGAAACAACGTAAAGAATCACTGGCCGATTTTGAAAAAGCTGGTCGTGAAGATTTAGTGGAACAAGTAAAAGCTGAAATGGCTGTATTGGAAAAATATATGCCAAAACAGTTAACAGCAGACGAAGTACGTCAAATTGTAACTGCTGCCGTAGCGGATAAAACGGGACTCAAGATGGGTGACGTCATGAAGTTGGTTATGCCGCAGGTTAAAGGTAAAGCAGACGGTAAAGTTGTTTCACAAGTTGTTAGAGAAATTTTACAAAAAAATTAGTTTTTTTAGATTTTCTATAGATTATCTATTGACAAATAAACTGATTGATTGTATGATTTTATCATGATTTGAAAAATAAAATAAGTCATGAAAACAAAGTCAAAGAAGACTTCGAGTTCTTAGGTGTAGTAGTATGCCTTGGAATCGGAGTCTTTTTTTTAACCAAAAGGAGGAAACTAGAATGACTAAAGATGATTTAGTTTATGTAATCCCTGCAGGTCAATATGGTAAAGAAGGTGTTCTTGCTTTATTAGAACAACATCCGGAAATAAAATTTGTATCTCTCGTTGGTGTCGATTTAGCTGGTAACGATACGGATGAAAAAATTCCTATTTCCGTCTTCTTTGATGAATATGATAAATTCTTTAATGCTACAGCATTCCAGACAGACGGTTCTTCTGTTGTACTGCCGGGCATTGCAACGTTGTCTAATGCACGTGTAGATATCAAAGCTGATCCGGGCGTTAACTGGTTTGTTGATTATAATGATGGCAATATTGATCCAGAAACAGGTAAACCGGTTGGTACATTACGTATTCCAAGTTTCCTGCGCCATGCAACGGGCTTTATTGATTCCCGTTCTATTTTGCGCAACACAACGGATTATGTTGGCGAACAGATTTTAGCATTAGTTAAAAAATATGGTATCAAAGGATTGTCTGTAAATCCCGATGATATTGAAAAAATCGTATTTACAACAGCTACGGAATTGGAATTCTGGGTCAAAACACCGAGCCAGGATGTTGAAACACGACTCCTTTCTGCTTCTCAGAAAATGCAGGAACAGTATTGGCAGCGTACACACGGCGTTGTTCGTACTGCGTTGGAACAGACTGTCGAACGCCTTGAAAAATATGGCTTGCAGCCTGAAATGGGTCATAAAGAAGTTGGCGGTATCAAAGCACAGATCGATGATTCCGGTAAATTAATCTTCGTTTTGGAACAGTTGGAAGTTGACTGGAAATTCTCCAATGACCCGGTACAGACAGCAGATAACGAAATCCAGGCTCGTATCATCGTTCGTGAAGTATTCCGTGAAAATGGGTTGGAAGTTACATTCCAGGCTAAACCAATTCATGGTGTTGCTGGTTCCGGCGAACATACACATCTCGGCATCGGTGCTATCTTGAAAAATGGTAAATTCGTTAACCTCTTTAACCCGGATGATATGAATAAAGAATTCTTATCTTCTGTTGGTTATGGTGCTATTATGGGTCTGTTGAAACATTACGAAGTTATTAATCCGTTTGTTTCTTCAACAACTGACTCTTTAAATCGTTTGAAACCGGGCTTTGAAGCTCCTGTTTGCATTGTTACGGCTCTTGGCGGTGAAACACCAGATGTTCCGACACGTAACCGTTCTGTCCTCGCTGGCTTGATTCGTGATATTGCCAGCCCGAATGCAACACGTTTTGAACTTCGTGCACCGAATCCATTTACCAATACGTACATTACAATTGCTATGTGCTATTTGGGAGCATTGGATGGTATTAAATATGCTCTTTCTAGCGGTAAATCAACGAGCGAACTTTTGGCTGAATTGTCCAAGAAACCGGGTGAAGATGCCGATTACCTTGAAAAAGATCGTGCATATCGTTCGGAAGTCGATGTATTCGAAGCATTCTCTGATGCTGAACGCAATGCTATGTTTGGCAAAGCACCGCGTACAGTTTGGGAAAACTTCAAAGGTCTTACCAACTATCCGGAAAAACTGGATGACCTCGCTTGCGACGCTTTCCAGAAACGGTTAATGGAATCCTTTAAAGAAGGCGCATTGAGCCGTTGGGCTTTGGAACTTCAGTTCCGCACGATTCCGGACAACTTGTCCAAAGTTATCTCTGCAAAACAGCTTCATATAGATGGCGACAGCAATCCGCTTGAAGTAGAACGCTGGACTAAGATTAATGCATTGCGTACGGAATTAGGCCGTGATACTGAAAAGAGCCCGTCTATTTTCTCACGCATTAAAGCTGCATTGTCTACAGGGGATTATGATACAGCATCTGATCTCATGGTAGCCATGAACGATAAAATGGATGAATTGGCTGATTTGTACTATGAATATTCACATAATGCATTCTAAGGTTTCTTTCCTTTAATATAAACTGCGTACCTGTAGTAGGTGCGCAGTTTTTTTCTGAAATGAAACGATTGTGTTACAGTTAGATGACAATTAGGCGTCTAACTGAATAAAATTAAATAAATAATTAAAGATATAGAAAATATATTCAATTAAGCATACAAATACCCTATGTAATAAATAAAAAAAGCATTGGATTAACAAATATAATTGGAATCACACCTGTTGTACACAAAATTGTAAAATAGTATATATATACAATGTAAAAAACGTGACAAGTGAACTATTTGCTGATATACTATAGTCAATCTCAAGAGAGAGAACGTAGTAAGTAGTATCAAAGGGAGGTTGATTTATATGAAAAAGAATGTATTTGCAGTTTTGACAGCGTTGACAGTTTGTGTATCCGGGGCCGCATTTGCAGCACCGCAGACGACCTTCCAAGAAGGCCAGGTACAAGTAGATGTAGGCGCAATGAATACCAAGTCGGAAATTGGAAATTTTAATTCCGATTCCAAATGGAATTTCCAAGGCGGCGTAACCTATGGTGTATCAGACAAAGCAGCGATTCAGTATCAGTATAGTGGATTAAGTACAGACAAAAATGATCATGATACAACAAAGGGTAATCAGCAGGAAGTGAACTTAGTATATTCGTTAAACAACAATGTCGCAGCATATGCCGGTTATAACCGTATTGACAACGATTTTGGTCATGGTTACAGCAATACCAATAATGTAGCTCAAGTTGGCTTGATTGGCAAAGCACCGTTGGCAGATAATTTAGATATCTATGGCAAAGTTGGTGTTGGGACTAAGGACACGACGACTTGGGAAGCCGGCCTTTCCTACAAAGCAACGGATGATTTAGATATTAATGCCGGGTATCGGTATATTGATACGGCAGGACGCCATGATAATGATCCCAGTGTTACCTATAAAGGATTTGTCACCGGTCTTTCCTATCGATTTAACAGCTAATGGGTCGTACAACATATATAACGGTATATGATGTGATATAAAAATCCGTCCTTTACTCATATGAGTAAAGGACGGATTTTTTGTGCCTTGGACTGGCAATACGAATCAGTATATTTTATTTTCCTTTTAAGCAAATAGAAAGCCAATGCGGCAGCGGCAGGCGATTGATGATAGATGCATAGGCAGCTGCGCATCCGGCAACGATGCAATAGATAGCAATAATATGTACGGAACGCAGATATAAGTGAAAATGCGCAGCCAGTCCCGTGCAAATGCTAAGAAATACGGGATGCACGAGGTAAATCGGATAGGAGTAATTGCCAAGCATGGAGAAAAGCCGGTGCATCCAGTTAGGAACGGTATGGCATTCCCACCAGTACAGTAAAAACAGCATCGTTGATAAGGTGTACAGCATGCCGATAGGACTGAGTTGGTGAATGGTAAATACTGCAGACAAGGCATCATATTGCAAATACTGCATAACGCCCCAATATGCTGCAATCATGCCGGCTGTTGTTAGCAACTGGAACAGATTGACTACCAGGGAATGATTGCGAAGCCATTGGATGATAGCGGTAAAATGTTCAGCTGTAAAAGCACCAAACATGAAGATAAACAAATAATGGAATACAATATAATTTAAACGAAACGCAAAGGCGTCTTTGAGCCATGAATTGGCATCTTGCGGTACAGACCACAAATAACTGGAATAAAAGTTAAAAATCATATTGGCTGCCAGTAAGAACGTAAAGGAACACCAAGGCTTACGGTTCATAAAACGCAGCAACGGTCGCCAAAGGGGCATGAGTACATAGAACCAAAGGAGAATCACTAAAAAATAAATATGATACATAGCCAGTCCATACCAAAGCGTACGAACTAAGGATACCGGCTGAAATA
>CALBLM010000019.1 GCA_937895695.1 uncultured Megasphaera sp. | reverse complement strand
TGATGTCTCGTAAATACTTCACCGCCATACTTTACTTCTTTCGATACATTTTCAATAATTTCCATCGTATCCAGTGAAGAATACGAAATAATTTTTAAGGTCATATTCACAGTACCGATATGAATAATGCCAAATAATCGCTTAGACTGATTCTCCATTTTGGTTCCCCCATCTTCTTCTGCAGTATATATCTTTTTATATTATACATGATAACTATATTTTTTACATGGTTATTACCACATTTTGTCATTCTGTTCTGCAGACGAACACGTTTGATACATTTGCACGTATTAGTGTATGTATGCTATATATAAGAACGATATGAATTATGTAAAATATTTGTCAATTTTTTATGGTATTGAAAACAAGTATATATAGTTTGAGATTTTTATGTAAAAAACAAGAATCCCTTCTAATTATGTAGTATAATACTATTATTATAGGATATTTATAGAAAGAAACGAGGTATACGATGGAAAAATTAGCCATTATTGACATGGGATCCAACTCAATCCGCTTTGTTGTTTTACAGATTGCTGACAACAAGGCCTATTCTCTCTTATATCAAGAAAAAGAATCTATCCGTCTTGGTCAAGGACTGAATCAACCCGGACAGCTCAGTGACGAAGGAATGGCACGAGCCATGACATGTTTACACGTATATAAGCATATTATGGAAGTCATGAGCATTACAAATTGTATGGCCGTTGCAACTGCTGCTGTTCGTAATGCCAGCAATGGCGATATGTTTCTAAAAAAAATCAATGCCGAGACAGGCATCACTATGAACGTCATTACAGGCGAACGAGAAGCTTATTTAGGGTATTTAGGCGTTATCAATACCATTGCAATGAAAAATTTTCTTATTTTTGATTTAGGTGGTGCCAGCGTAGAAATGACACTCGTCCAGAACGGAGAACCTGTTCATTCTATCTCTATTCCTATCGGAGCTGTCACACTGACTGAAAAATTTAATTTACAAAATAATGTAACTGAAGAAGCCCTGCAAGATTGCACTAAATATGTACGCAAAAAAATTGATGCCGTCCCATGGATTCAAGATCTTGATTTGCCTATTGTCGGTATTGGTGGAACAGCTAGAAATTTTGCCAAAATGGATCAACGGGCTACTAATTATGAAATGTCTAAAATTCATAATTACATTTTGCATGCAGAAAACTTCGATGCACTCTATATGGAAATTACTACCCGTACGAGTGCCAACCGCAAAAAAATCCCAGGACTTTCCAGCGAACGTGCAGATCTCATCGTTGCCGGTGCTGTTGTCATTAAAACCATTTTGGATACGGTTGGTAGTACAGAAATGGTAGTTAGCGGCTGTGGGCTTCGTGAAGGCCTGTTTTTTGAATATTATGCCAATCTCTATCACTTAGACAAGCCACGCTTTGATAATATACTATCATTCAGTATACAGAATTTTATGGGTACGTTGGGATCCGTTGTCAATACAACACATATTCATCAAGTAGTGAAAATTACGGGACAATTATTTGATCAATTAAAAGAGTTACATGGATATGGCCCACAACAAAAAGTGTTGCTTATGACAGCTGCGCAGCTGCATGATGTCGGTAAAATAATTAATTTTTATAATCATGCCCGCCATTCGGCGTTTATGATCAACCATGCCCCATTATATGGACTTACCCATCGCGAACAGCTGATCGCGTCCTTTATTGCAGGATTTCATCATGGTGTCAGTCGTAAAACACTGCGGGCCTATCGATATGCCGATATGATTTCTTCTGAAGACTGGATAATGATTCGTAAATTATCCACACTTCTTGCATTAGCAGAAGCGTCTGATTTGACGTACGAACAAATCGTAAAAGATATTCAAATTACGATTGCCGAAAATGTTGTTGTCATGGTAATTACGACGACTCCGGGTGCAACGTATAATGCTGCCGATTATGAAATGAAACAATTAACAAAACAATTTAAAAAAGAATATGGTGCAACTTTACTTCTTGTTTGGAAGTAATACAATGCATTGAAGGTAAAAGTCTTTATACTAAATACAAAAGGTCTTGTGGGTATTCCGATTCACAAGGCCTTTTTTTAGGTTCTATAATAAATGTTGGGGTCTTGTGGAC
>CALBLM010000018.1 GCA_937895695.1 uncultured Megasphaera sp. | reverse complement strand
ACTGCTAGCTGCGTATGTCAGCCGTGTGACGGACAACAGCCAGTCATTTAAAGCCAATATCAGTATTGTATTTGTGGCAGACAATACTTTTCGTATTATTCTTTACAGCATCTTACACCTGCTTACTTGGGACACTGTGAAAATGGTTTTATTGCTGAGTCCATTTGCGTTAACTGGATTGTGTATGGGTATAAAATGCGGTAACATACTAAATGAATCATACATTCGCAAACTCATGGCTATACTACTGATTCTTTCGGGGATTTCCCTGATTTTGAAAAATATATAAATAGGAGCGTAAGAGAATGACTGAACAAGAAATGTGGGAAGCCGTTCAACAGTGTGATGCCAATTATGACGGCCTATTTTTTTATGCGGTGAAAACAACACACATCTTCTGCCGCCCTTCTTGTAAATCTAAACTGCCCAAACGAGAAAATGTATGCTATTTTAAAACGGCAAAAGATGCTGAAAACGAAGGTTTTAACCCCTGCAAACGCTGTCGCAGTGATCTGTTGAACTATCAGCCCATGCGTGATATCGCTGTTAAAATCAAAGAAAAAATTGACAATGCTGGCAAGTTAAAACAGGACACGCTGTCAGAAACTGTTGGCCTGTCATTACGAAGAGTAACAGATATTTTCAAACAAACCTATGGCATGACGCCCAAAGAATATGGCGGTTTATTACGACTGCATACTGCAAAAAAATTGCTCTTACATACAGATAAAAAAATCATTGACATTGCATATATCATCGGGTTTTCAAGCCTTACGACATTTAACCGCTTTTTTAAAAAGCAAACGGGACAGGCTCCGACGGCATATCGAAAAAATCATAAATGTGTTTACACAGCATGCCCTTTGACAGTTGATGGCACGCTGTTTAAATAAAAATCCCCCTTTTATCTTTTTACGTATGTTTGTTATCTGTTTTCTTATTGCCAGTCTTTCCAGATTTCCGGATGATAGCCAATGGTTACTTGTTTGCCCTTTCGGACGATAGGTGTACGCAATACTTGGGGATTTTCTAAGAGTTTAGCATCTTTTTCTTCATCAGCGATATACTGCACTAAGGCCAACGCATTTTTATCTTTGCAGTTCGAATTTATCATGGCATCAATACCACCGACAGCTTGTTTTATGCTGGTATATTCTCCTTTGCTCAATCCTTTTTCTTTCAAATTAACAAATTGAACCGGAATACCGCGTTCTTTAAAATACCGAATGGCCTTTTTCGTATCAAAACATTTATTGGTGCCAAAAATTTGTATATTCATCGTATTTTCCTTTCTCTATTGGATATGCATAATACATAAAAAACACTGCACTGATATGCTCAGTCCTGCCGAAGTTTTTCCACAGGTACGCATAGCGTACAGTGTTTTTTTATTCTTTTTTATTTTCGAATCATATCTTTTAAGGTCACATCGGGATGATGATACTGATCTTCTAAAAGAATATGGCGATTACGAATGGTGATGGCCTGCTGTGGACACCAATGAACGCATGCCAAGCAATACACGCAGTGATTTCCTATGGTTAGTCCGCTTTCATCAATATGAATGGTATGACCGGGACAGACATCTTCACAAATGCCGCAGTGAATACAACGCGTCGTATCACATCGCACAGTAAACCATTTTTCTCCCAATCGCCGCACAGGTCCCAAATCAAACAGTATATCATACCAATGCGTTTTCACTTGGGATGTATCTATTTTGCGTACACGAATATCATTTCCTATTTGTTTAACTGTTTTTGCTGCCGTAATTAACTTTTCCATGGGATAGCGAATATGACGGCGCGTTGCCGGCGTACTATTCGCTACCATAGCAATATGGCGACCATATGCCAGGGTACAATCTTTATGAGATAATATCCGTTGCAATGAATATAGCGCTCGGCCTGCGGAACTTCCACACGTTGCAATGCCATAAAAATATGCGGACGGATTACATTGCACATATTCCGCAAATACGCGCACAGGTTCTGGCAGATTACCAAAATACACAGGAAATACAAAACCAATTACCTTATCTTGAATACGCAGACATTGTTCGGTAATATCTACAATAGGGACAGCTGTATCTCCTGTTTCTTCCGCTAATTGCTTGGCTACGGCTAATGAATTTCCTGTTCCGGAAAAATAAAGAATCATCACGCTTCCCCCATTCTATACACATATATACGTTCTATACTGCTGATATATGTATTA
>CALBLM010000017.1 GCA_937895695.1 uncultured Megasphaera sp. | reverse complement strand
TAATCTTGAAGTGCTGCAACATGATGATAGCCGTCATTTTTACCTTTATTGGCAAATACGCGAAGTACTTCACGAGCTGTATCCAAGGATGTTAAGCAAGGAACTGCCAGTTCTACAGCCATGCGACGAAGATTGAAGCCATCACGTTCCGGATGTTTACCATACGTCAGCGTGTTGAGAACCAAGTCAATTTTACCGCCGCGAATGAGGGTAGCAATGTTTTCACCCGTTTCATGAATCTTACGAACTACGTCGACAGGCATACCATTTTCGTTGAAGTACTTGCCTGTTCCTTCCGTTGCAATAATATGATAGCCTAAGTCTTTAAAGCCATGAGCCAGCTGCAAGGCTTCTGCCTTATCACGGTCTGCAACGGTAACCAAAATCGTACCACCTGCAGGAATACGCATTTTGGCACCATTAACAGCTTTATACAAAGCTTCCGAATAAGATTTGCCAATACCCATAACTTCACCGGTAGATTTCATTTCCGGTCCCAGTGCAATTTCAGCCAACCCAATCTTACTGAAGGAGAATACCGGTGCTTTGGCTGCAACATGGGATTTAGCCGGCATTAAGCCGCTGCCATAGCCCATGTCCTTCAATGTTTCACCCAAGGCAATACGTGTCGCAATTTCAACAATCGGGAAATGCGTTACTTTACTCAGGAACGGAACGGTACGGCTAGAACGCGGGTTAACTTCGATGATATAGAGTTTGCCTTTCGATACGACAAACTGAATATTGACAGAGCCTTTAACCTGCAATTCCAGGGAAATACGCGTCGTATAATCAACAATTTGGTCAATCATGGCTTGATCTAAATGCTGTGGCGGATAGACAGCAATGGAGTCACCGGAGTGAACACCGGCACGTTCGACCTGTTCCATAATGCCCGGAATGTATACGTCCGTACCATCGGCAACGGCATCGACTTCGACTTCTCGGCCTACCATGTATTCGTCAATGAGGATCGGATGGTCCGGCGAAGCAATAACAGCTTCACGAAGATAGCGTTCCAATTCTTTTTCATTGTACACGATTTCCATGGCACGACCACCGAGGACGTAAGACGGACGAACAATCAGCGGGAATTCCAATTCCTGTGAAACTTTCATTGCTTCTTTATCGCTCGTTGCAATCCGGCCGTCCGGACGAGGAATATTCAATTTTGATAACACTTCATCAAAACGTTCGCGGTCTTCAGCACGGTCCATGCCTTCGACAGATGTCCCTAATACTTTCACGCCTCGTTTTGCCAAAGGAGCTGCCAAGTTAATCGCCGTCTGGCCGCCAAACTGGCAGATAACACCGACTGGTTTTTCTTTATCAACAACAGCCATGACATCTTCTACTGTAAGCGGTTCGAAATACAAGCTGTCTGATGTATCAAAGTCCGTACTTACTGTTTCCGGATTGTTATTGACAATAATGCTGTTCATGCCGGCTTTGCGCAGTGCCCAAGCAGAATGAACGGAGCAGTAGTCAAATTCAATCCCCTGACCGATACGAATCGGGCCAGAACCCAGGACGATAACGCTCTTGTCACCAAGGGGTTTGACTTCGTCTTCATCGGCATAGCAAGAATAATAATACGGTGTAGCTGCTTCAAATTCGGCAGCACATGTATCAACCATCTTGAATGTCGGTTTAATCCCTTTGCTAACGCGGAAATGACGAACTTCTTCTTCTGTTTTACCAACAAATCCGGCAATAATAACATCGGGCATGCTGTACCGTTTTGCCAAACGCATATTGTCTTCGTTCATACCGTTTGCATTGAGGTCTCTTTCCAAATCAACGATATTTTTGATTTTGTTGATAAACCACATATCGTAGCCGGTAATATGATGAATTTTTTCTTCGCTAATGCCGACCCGTAATGCTTGCGTAACGACAAAGAGGCGTTCATCATCCTGTTTTGACAAGAGTTCAGCAATATCGATAATCGTTTTGCCTTCCAGTTTTTTCATGCTCAAGTAGTTCACGCCGATTTCCAAGGAACGTACGGCTTTGAGCAAAGCCCCTTCAAAGCAACGGTCCAATGCCATAACTTCGCCAGTTGCTTTCATCTGGGTGCCCAATGTCTTATCTGCTAAGGCAAATTTTTCGAACGGCCAGCGCGGGAATTTAACGACGCAGTAATCCAGTGTCGGTTCAAAGCAAGCTGTTGTTTTACCCGTTACGGCATTGGTAATCTGATCCAATGTCAAGCCCGTTGCGACTTTAGCAGCTACTTTAGCAATGGGATAGCCCGTTGCTTTGGAAGCCAATGCGGACGAACGGCTGACACGCGGGTTTACTTCGATAACGTAGTACTGATTGCTGTTTGGGTCGAGTGCATACTGTACGTTGCAGCCCCCTTCGATTTTTAAGCGACGAATAATTGCCAACGATGCCGTACGAAGCATTTGATACTGCAAATCGTTCAATGTCTGACTCGGAGCTACGACGATGGAATCGCCGGTATGAATGCCGACAGGGTCAATATTTTCCATGTTGCAGACGATAATGCAGTTATCTGCTTTATCGCGCATGACTTCGTATTCGATTTCTTTCCAACCTGCGACGGAGCGTTCTACCAAAATCTGATGAATCGGGCTGAGTTTAATGCCACGGGTAGCAATCATGAACAGTTCTTCTTCATCTTTGGCAATACCGCCACCGGTACCACCGAGGGTAAAGGCCGGACGAACGATAATCGGATAACCGATTTTATCGGCGAAATCAACAGCAGACTGTACATCTTCAAAAATATCACTTTCCGGTACAGGCTGATTAATGTCTTTCATTGCCTTTTTGAAGAGTTCACGGTCTTCGGCTTCTTCAATGGCAGACAAATGGGTGCCCAGCAATTTGACATTATATTTTTCAAGGACGCCGGCATTGGCAAGTTCTACCGCCATGTTAAGGCCTACCTGGCCGCCCAATGTAGCCAATAAGCCATCAGGACGTTCTTTTTCAATAACTTCCGTTACATAATCCAATGAAATCGGTTCGACATATACACGGTCGGCAATATCTTCATCGGTCATAATCGTAGCCGGGTTGCTGTTGATGAGGACAACTTCCAGTCCTTCTTCTTTCAAAGCCCGGCAAGCCTGTGTGCCTGCATAGTCAAATTCTGCTGCCTGGCCGATAATGATAGGGCCGGATCCAATAACGAGTACTTTCTTCAATCCTTCTACCATGTTAGTTTTCCTCCATCATTTTGATAAATTGTTCAAATAAATACAAGTTATCAGTCGGTCCCGGTGAAGCTTCCGGATGATACTGAACACACATAATTTTTTTCGACGGGCATTCAAAGCCTTCCAATGTATTATCGTGCAAGTTGCGGTGTGTAATAATGACATCAGAGGGCAATGTTTTTTCATCGACAACATAGCCATGGTTTTGTGATGTAATATAGACACGGCCTGTGCGAACATCTTTGACCGGATGGTTGGCACCGCGATGACCGAATTTTAATTTCATCGTTTTGCCGCCCAAAGCTTGACCGAGCATTTGTAATCCCAAGCAAATCCCAAAAATCGGCTTTTTGCCAATCATTTTTTTGACTTCTTCTACAATATACGGTACGTCTTTCGGGTCGCCAGGGCCGTTGCTGAGGAAAATACCGTCCGGATTGACAGCCAATACATCTTCCGCTTTTGTTTCAGCCGGGAAAATCGTCAACCGGCAGCCATTATGTACCAATTCACGAAGGATATTGCGTTTTGCACCATAATCCATGACTGCTACATGGAATTTGCCGTCACCCATATGCTGAATTTCTTTCGTCGTAACGCGGCGAACTACTTGTGTTTCCAACGGTGTAGCCAATAATTTCTTTACAGCATCTTCCGCCATGTCAGCCGGTACAATAACACCTTTCATAACGCCCTGGCTTCGGATAGCACGTGTAACGGCACGCGTATCTACGCCGTACAAGCAGGGGATATGGTGCGTACGGATAAAGTCGGATAATTCCCCTTCATTTTGCCAGTTGCTCGGCTGATCGCACAATTCACTGACAACAAATCCGGCTGCATACGGACGATCGGCTTGTTCGATTTCATGGAACAAACCATAATTGCCAATCAATGGATAGGTCATGGTAATAATCTGGCCTGCATAAGACGGGTCTGTAAATGTTTCTTGATACCCAGTCATACCCGTATTGAATACGACTTCGCCAACAGCTGGTTCTTCCATGAGCAGCTGGCCATAAAATTTTTGTCCATTCTCTAAAATGAGAACACCCTTCATCGTAAAACCTCCCCATTTTTCATGACAAATTCGCCGTTTACGATTGTCGCAGCAGCTTTGCCTTTAAATATCATTTCATCAAACGGCGATGCTTTGCCTTTGGAATAGAACTTATCAGCATCTACCGTCCATTCTTTATCTAAATCAAGAATTGTCAGATCTGCATCTTTGCCTTCAGCAATCACGCCGGCATCAAGGCCCAAAATCTTAGCCTGTGCCGTAGACATGGCATTGACAATCGTCATCAAGTCTACTGCACCGGTATGATATAAGTATGTCAATACGGCGCCAACACTCGTTTCCAAACCGACAAATCCGCTCGGTGCCAAGTTAAATTCCTGATCTTTTTCTTCCCATTCATGTGGTGCATGGTCCGTTACAATGGCATCAATGGTGCCATCTTTTAATCCTTCGACAACAGCCTGGCGATGATCTTCCGAACGCAGCGGCGGATTGACTTTAAACCGCGGGTCATACGTACGCAACGCTTCATCTGTCAAAATTAAATGCTGCGGCGTTGCTTCTGCCGTAACCTGTACGCCCCGTTTTTTAGCCTGTCGAACCAATTCTACCGCATTTTTTGTACTGATATGCGCAATATGAACCGGTGTACGCGTTGCTTCTGCCAAGAAGATATCGCGAGCAACGGCAATATCTTCGGCAACTGCCGGACGGCCCTTCAATCCCAACTGGTTGGATACGATGCCTTCATGCATCTGACCGCCTTCAACCAAACGTTGTTCCTCACAGTGATCGATAATGACTTTATGGAACATGCTGGCATATTCCATAGCCTTGCGCATGAAATCAGAGTTTTCTACATATCGGCCATCATCAGAAAATGCGACGACGCCAGCTTTAGCCATGCCGCCCATGCCGGATAATTCTTCACCGGCCAAGTTCTTGGAAATGGCACCGATAACTTCGACTTTCACGCAAGCTTCTTTTTCGATTTTATATTTCATACCATCCACAATGATTGCTTTGTCAATGACCGGATTGGTATTCGGCATCGTAGCGACGCGTGTAATGCCGCCGGCTGCTGCTGCCTGGGTTCCTGTTTGAATCGTTTCTTTGCCGGATTGGCCAGGCTGACGAAGATGAACGTGCATATCAATAAATCCCGGTGCTACGACAAGACCAGATGCATCATATACTTCAGCACCTTCGGCATGTAAATTTTTGCCAATGCCTTTGATTTTGCCGTTTTCAATCAAAATATCGCAAATTTCATCCTGCTGTACCGCCGGATTTATAACTCTTCCGCCTTTAACGAGTAATGTCAACGTCATCGCCTCCCATAATTGTCAAATACAATACAGCCATACGAACGGATACGCCGTTCTTAACTTGTTCCTGAATAGCTGAGTGGTCA
Organism: uncultured Megasphaera sp.; assembly: GCA_937895695.1. Classification (GTDB taxonomy): domain Bacteria; phylum Bacillota; class Negativicutes; order Veillonellales; family Megasphaeraceae; genus Megasphaera. Next base: position 814 of record CALBLM010000017.1, on the reverse strand, counting down.
CTGTAGCACGTATCTGTTTCAATTTCAATGCCTCTGTTCATTGGGCCCGGATGAAGGACGAGAACGTCTTTTTTAGCCAATGCCAGTCGTTCTTTATTGATGCCGAACAAATCATTATATTCGCCGGCACTGGGGAAGAATCCAATCCCCTGTCGTTCTTTTTGAATACGCAATACATTGATGACATCTGCATCTTTAATAGCTTCTTCTAAGTTATAATGAACGGTTACGCCCATTGATTCTAATTCCGGCTGGAGCAGTGTCCGCGGACCTACGAGATGTACGTCAGCCCCCATCGTTTTCAAGCCATAAATATTCGAACGAGCTACGCGGCCGTGATCAATATCGCCAACGATGACGACTTTCAATCCATCTACATGTCCTTTGCGTTCGGTAATCGTGAATAAATCAAGCAACCCTTGCGTAGGATGGGCATGAGCACCATCACCGGCATTAATAATAATCGGGGAAACACATGAATCGGCAAACCAGGGAGAACCTTCTTGTTTCTGACGCATAACGATTGCATCTACACCCATTGCCGTAACCGTCAGGAGGGTATCCCGAAAGCTTTCGCCTTTTTGAATCGAGCTGCCGCGCGGGGTAAAGTTGATTACATCAGCCCCTAAATATTTTGCTGCCATTTCAAAAGAGCCGCGTGTACGCGTACTCGGTTCCCAAAACATATTGCAAACCGATTTGCCCTTAAGAAGGGATAATTTCTTGTCACCGCTATTGACAACAGCTTTCATCTTTTTCGCCACTCGCAGTATCATTTCAATATCTTCTTTTGGTACTCCTTGCAGCCCTAACA
>CALBLM010000016.1 GCA_937895695.1 uncultured Megasphaera sp. | reverse complement strand
TATTGGGGCCTATTCTCATTCCTATGGATTGGAAACATACATTCAACAGGGCATTATTCATGATGAAGAAACGGCTGCAACGTATATTACTAATCGCCTGCGATATAATTTTACGTATACTGATTTGTTGGCAGCACGATTAGCCTATGATGCTGCAGCAATGGAGGATATAGAAGCAATTCATCAATTAGAAGAAATTATGGAAGCATCGCGCATCCCCATGGAATTACGGGAAGCGTCTAAAAAATTGGGAAATCGATTTTGCAAGACCTTGATGCATATGGAAGGCCCATGGCATCACAACTTTTTCCAAACCTATTTAACTGCTCGTAAAGGCAAGACGACATGTCATCCTTGTGCCTATGGCGTATTTTGTGCGGCCAATGGCATTACGAGAGATGAAGGATTGGCCAATTACGTATATGCCCAAACATCTGGTATGGTTACGAACTGCGTAAAAGCCATACCTATCAGTCAGTCGTCCGGGCAAAAAATTTTGACACGTCTCCATCGCGTGTTTGCCGAATTATTGCTGCGCGTAGAATCTGCAGATGAAACGATGCTTTGTGCATCGACACCGGCCTTTGATTTGCGCAGTATGGAACATGAACATTTGTATTCTCGTCTATATATGTCATAATGGAAAGGAAGAATTACTATGTCGTATGTACGTATTGGTGTTGCTGGCCCGGTTGGTTCCGGAAAAACAGCACTTATTGAAGCATTAACACGACGCATGTCGTCGGAATATAGTATCGGCGTCATTACCAATGATATTTATACGAAAGAAGATGCCGAATTTTTAGCAAAAAATTCTGTCATGCCTGTCGAACGCATTATTGGTGTAGAAACCGGCGGTTGTCCCCATACGGCCATTCGAGAAGATGCATCGATGAATTTGGAAGCTGTCGATGAAATGATGACGCGGTTTCCGGATATTCAAATCTTGTTTATTGAAAGCGGCGGTGATAATTTATCTGCTACATTTTCACCGGAATTAGCGGATGCGACGATTTTTGTCATCGACGTATCGGAAGGTGATAAAATTCCCCGTAAAGGGGGACCGGGCATTACGCGGTCTGATCTATTAGTCATCAATAAAATTGATTTAGCTCCCCACGTCGGTGCCAGCCTGGAAGTCATGGAACGAGACTCACGAAAAATGCGCGGTAACCGTCCTTTTATGTTTACAAACATTCGCAGTGGTGAACATGTCGATGATATTGTAAACTGGATTAAAAAACACGTTCTATTGGAAGGCATGGAATAATGGAAGGAAACCAGTTTGGACGTACATCCTCCTTAATGCTCACTGCGACGGCTAATGCGCAAGGAAAAACGGTATTGCAAGATGTATCCTTTACGGCGCCTTTTAAAGTAATGGAACCGTTTATTTGTGACAACGGTTTGATGCAAGTGATGATTTTGGCTGCTTCTGCAGGGATTATGGAAGGAGATAGACAAGAATTTTCTTTCTCGATTCAGTCCGGTGCTGCTTTGGAAGTCACATCGCAAGCCTATGAAAAAATTCACCAAATGGCAGGGAAGGATTGTGCCAAACGCTATGCATCCATTACCATAGCCGATGGAGGATTTTTTCGCTATAATCCGCAGGCGACCGTTCCTTTTGCCGATTCCTCCTTTGATAGTACTGTAGAAGTACATTTGCAAGGAAAGGCAGGATTTCAATGGAGTGAAATTTTCACATGCGGCAGGTATATGCGCGGTGAACGATTTGCTTACAAACGATATACCAATCTCGTTACGATTTATCGAGATGAAAGACTTATTTATCGTGATAATGTGCAATTTAGGCGTAATCTCTTTGATATGTCTAGTATGGGTATGTTTGAACAGTATACACATATGGCAAGTATCTTTGTATCAAAACCTTGTCATAAAGAGGACTTTGTGAAGAAAACGTCTGAACTCCTGCAAGAGGCGGAGCAACAGGGCGTACAGGGAAATGCACCTGCCGTAGAAGGTGGAATTACAGAACTTTCTGATGGAGATTATGCAATCCGTATATTTGGTACTCGTGCCCAAACATTAGAACATCTCAAAGAACGTATTATGGATTTGGACGTTAGATAGAGCATATTTTTTAGTCATCTATTATATAAAAATGGGATGTATCAACAAGTGGCTTATCTGTTGATACATCCCATTTACGTATATATTACGATGTATATTCGCGTACGAATTAAACTAAACCAAGTTCAATCATAACATCAGCTACTTTTTTGAAAGCTGTAATGTTAGCACCGGCTACATAGTTATCAGGTACACCATATTTTTCTGCATTTTCTTTGGACTGCGTGAAGATATTTTTCATAATGTCGCGGAGTTTACCGTCAACTTCTTCGAACGTCCAAGCCATTCGTTCGGAGTTCTGTGCCATTTCCAACGCAGATACAGCGACACCGCCGGCATTAGCTGCTTTTGCTGGAGCAAAGAGAACGCCGTGTTCCTGGAAATATGCCATGGCTTCCAAGGTAGAAGGCATGTTAGCACCTTCGCCGATTGCTTTTACGCCGTTTTTAACGAGGATTTTGGCAGATTCCAAATCAATTTCGCTCTGTGTTGCGCAAGGAAGAGCTACGAAAGCCGGTACAGTCCATACATCACGGCTATTTTCATGATATTCTGCGTTCGGATGCATTTTGATATATTCTTTAATACGACCGCGGTGTACTTCTTTAATCGTTTGTACAGCAGCAACATCAATTCCATTTGGATCGTATACATAGCCATTGGAATCGGAGCAAGTAACAACTTTAGCACCTAAAGCCTGTGCTTTTTTCATCGCATAAATAGCAACATTACCAGAACCAGAAACGACAACCGTTTTATCTTTTAAAGAAATGCCTTTGTTTTCCAACATATCTTGAACGAAGTAAAGAAGGCCATATCCTGTAGCTTCTGTACGAGCAAAACTACCGCCATAAGCAATGCCTTTACCTGTAAGAACGCCGGCATCAAAGGCATCACGAATACGTTTGTACTGGCCATAGAGGAAACCGATTTCACGAGCACCTACACCAATATCACCAGCCGGTACGTCGATATTCGGACCAATATGACGATATAATTCGTTCATGAAGCTCTGGCAGAAACGCATGACTTCGCGATCGGATTTTCCTTTCGGATCAAAATCAGAACCGCCTTTGCCGCCGCCGATAGGAAGACCTGTCAAGGCATTTTTGAAAATCTGTTCGAACGCAAGGAATTTAAGAATACTTAAGTTAACACTTGGATGAAAACGCAAGCCGCCTTTATACGGCCCAATGGAGCTGTTAGCCTGTACACGATAGCCGCGGTTGACATGAATAACGCCTTTATCATCTTCCCACGGTACGCGGAACATGATAACACGTTCTGGTTCGACAATACGTTCCAAAATGTGATGTTCTTTATATTTAGGTTCCTTTTCCAACATAGGAACGATAGAATTCAGTACTTCATATACGGCATGCTGAAATTCAGCCTGTTCCGGATCACGATGTTTAATGATTTTCATAACGTCATCGACGTATTGTTGCATTTCTGACATAGCTTCATTCTCCTTTGAATGTGTTTTATTATAAAACGATGGCTATAAATAAAGAATAACCATCTGTCGATGACTATATTTTATTACAAATTTTATAAAAAGTAAATAAAATCTTAAATTATTATAGATATAAAGAATAAATACATAAAATGACAAAATTGCAATCAACGATGCGTAAAGTAAAATTAAAAACAATCTATATGCCAAACGTATAGAAATAAATTGTTTTTTTATTTTGAAAACACGAATATCCTGTGGTAAAATACAGCATATCTATACATCAAATAAAGGAGATGTTCGTGTGGAAAAACTAAAAAAATATCTGGGACCCTTGTTTATTGTCACGCTGAGTGTTTTGGTACTTTTCACGATATATACGATTTTTCTGCTACAGGGAACAGCCAGAGTTGTCAATTATGCCGGTATTATACGAGGGGCAACGCAGCGGGAAATAAAGCTGGAAATTGCAGCTATACCGAATGATACACTCATTAAAGAATTAGATGGTATTATTGATGAGTTGCAGCATGGTGGCAGTCAATATCATCTGATTAAACTGGAAGACAAAGTATATCAAGAAGATTTGCCAAACTTATCAAGCTATTGGCTAGCGTTGAAAAAGGAAATACAGATAAGCCGTCAAACAGGATACAAGAATACTAACTTGCTAGATATGAGCGAAACCTATTTTCATTTAGCCGATCATGTCGTTCGTGATGCTGAAATATATAGTCAACACCTAGTCAATCGGTTGGAATGGCTGGAAATTTGTATGGTTATCAATATTGCTGCTCTTTTGCTGATACTGTTGTTATACCATTTTCAATCTATTCGACTGCGCAAACAATATCATACGTTATCAACAACAGCGTATGTCGATATACAGACTGGACTGGATAATAAAAGCAGCTGTGAAAAGCAGTTGCGAAATGCCCAATTCTTGGATAAGCATGTCGGTATTTTGATGTTTGATATGAATAATTTAAAAGAAATTAATGATTCCTTGGGACATGCTGCTGGTGATGGTGTGATTCAAAATTTTGCGCGCATGTTGCGACTGTCCGTTCCGGAACATCATTTTGTAGGACGGTTTGGCGGTGACGAATTTCTTGTTATTTTATATCATACCGATGCAATCGTATTGGATACGATTATCTCGTCATTACATGAAAAAGTAAAAGAATTTAATCAAAAAAGCAGTGACACAAAAATAAGCTATGCCGTTGGCAAAGCCCATTCATCATGGTATGCAGAACAGGTAACATTAAAAGTATTGTTTGAAAAAGCCGATCATAATATGTATCAAAATAAAACAGCCATGAAAACGGTATCCATTTTATACTGAATCTAGGAATCTCCCATCTCTATAGACGGGAGAGGTTCAATAGATTGAATTCTTTGGTTAAAATCCGTATAATAGTATAATAAAAGGATATAATGAAAATGTCTATTTTTATTGTAGAGATAAACTGTATACACCAAAGGAGAGGATCTGCATGATACCGGGAATTAACATAAATCCACAATGTCATGATATATTTTCGTGGGATACTTTGGGAAATATCAAAGAAGGACGTAAAAATTTGGGTGAAACAATGCCGGTTTTGGTATATCGTATGCTGGCTTATAGTATGAACGATGTGCTCTGCAAACAGTTTGGTAAAGAAAAAGCCGATGAATTATTTCGCCAAGCCGGATTTAAAGCAGGCAGTGAATTTGCGGTGCATGTACTTCCTCTTGATGCCGATGAAAGCACGTTCATTAGTACGTTGATACAAACCATGGAACAGTTAAAAATTGGCATTCTCCGCATGGAAAAAACGGATTTTCAAAAGGGAGAAGTCGTCATTACGGTACATGAAGATTTAGATTGCAGTGGTCTTCCTGTATCCAATGAATTGGTATGTAAATATGATGAAGGCTTTTTAGCAGGAATTCTCCATGCGTACACCAAACAGAACTATACCGTACGGGAGGTGGAATGCTGGGCTAATGGCAACAGGGTATGCCGTTTTAAAGGAAGTGTGACGGATGAATCAGAATGATGCACAGGTCTACATAAACTATATAAAAGAATTATTATTCCATACAGAAACGGCTCAATTAGATAAAACAGCGTTATCAGAAGATACGAGGGAACTGTCCCAATATTTGGAGTTTTTAGGAGCATGTATTCAGGATGAAAAGAACTATTTGACAGCCTTGGCAGAGGGAGATATAGACAGTGCCCGTTGTGATTTCCAAAATCCTCTTGCTGCTCCTGGAAAAAATTTACAAAGTATCATGAAACATCTCGTCTGGGTAGCCAAACGGGTAACGGCCGGTGACTATAAACAACGGGTATCCATGCTGGGAGAATTTTCCAAAGTATTCAATGAAATGATTATGCAATTGGAAAACTATCATACGGAAATGGAAAAAGCCATCAATACAGATTATTTAACGGGAGTCGGAAATCGCAGAGCCTATCGAAACGATGCCAAGAAGCTATGGGAACAGAAGCAATCTGTTAGCCTCGCTTTTATTAATATTGATAATTTGAAATATTGCAATAATACCTATGGGTATTTGGAAGGGGATGCGTACATTCTTTCTGTATGCAGTAAATTACAGGAAATATGCCAAGATGGCGAAAAGCTGTACCGAATGGGAGGCGATGAATTTCTCATTATTTCTCCTCATGTATCTGCGGCTGCTTTGTATGATAGATTGTTGCGGGAACATCTTGTCTATCAAGCAGACATGCAGAAAAAAGTAGCGTATCGCTGTGCTTTTAGTTTTGGTTGTGCCGATGTAGATATGAATACAGCCGATGAACATAGTATCAGCAAATGTTTGGATTTGGCAGATAAGAACATGTACGATTTTAAAATCATAAATTACATGAAACATAAACATTTGGGAAATTATATTCCCAATGCGATGGACCCAATAGATAAAACGGGATTGGACGATCGTATGTTTGACGTATTTTGTTCTACTGCCAGCAATCGGTATATTTATATTTGCAATATGACGACTAATGTATCACGATGGTCACTGCAGGCAGTGAAAGACTTTGACTTACCGTCAGAATATATCTATAACAGTGATGAAATATGGGAATCCCGTATTCATCCGGATGACAGGGCCGCTTTTCGAAAAGATCGAGAGGCCGTGTTTGCCGGTCAAAAACCATATCATGATGTTGATTACCGCGTGAAATGCAAAGATGGGACATTTGTGAAATGTACGTGTGAAGGGTGTATCCTAAAAGGCAGAACACCGGAAGAACCGGATTTTTTTGTAGGGACCTTGACGAATCATGGCGTCATTGATTATATCGATCCGATTACGAATCTGAATAATGTATACTCGTTCTTAAAAGAAGTTCATCATCTTCGCAGTAAGCAAGAAGGCGTCGCTTTTTTGATACTAGGGATCAAGCAGTATTCCCATATTAATAGCGCATATGGATATCATATTGGAGATTTGGCCCTGCGGTGTTTTGCTGACTATTTGTACAACTGCATGCCGAAAGGTGCTACCGTTTTTCGATTAGACGGTCCTAATTTTGTCGTTGCTTTGCCAATAGAGCAACAGCATCAGATTGCTGTGCTGTTCCGACAGATTGTACATATTGGCGAAACACAGATTGCTGTGAATGATAAAAAAATTTGGCTGTCCGTATGCGGTGCTTCCATGGCATTTGAACATATTTCCCTGATAGAAACCAGTGTGTTGACAGAGCTCAAGCAACTACTCGAAGAAGCTAAATATTCCGGCATGACCGAATTATATCAGTATGATAAAGAAAAGGCTATGCAGACAAAACAGCAAATGCGTCTATTGGATACGATTAAACAGGATGTACTGTACGGATTCAAGGGATTTTATTTGGTTTATCAGCCCCAAGTCGATCGTAATAAACAGGTTATCGGAGCGGAGTGTTTGTTGCGATGGCACCATCAAGAATACGGCAATGTGCCACCCAGTCTATTTATTCCGTGGTTGGAAAAAGACACGTGTTTTTATACGCTCAGTATGTGGATATTGCGAACAGCAGTCCGTGAAATTCGACCATTAATTGAGGAACGTTCATCGTTTACACTTAGCGTCAATGTATCATACCGGCAATTTGATAATCCGCAATTTTTGGACGACGTTTTTTTTGTTTTAAAAGAAGAAAACTTCCCAAGCAGCAATTTGGTATTAGAAATAACAGAACATTGCCGTTCACTAAATCTGCAGCATTTAAAATTTTTTATGGAAACATTCCAACGCAGAGGCATACGATTTTCAGCAGATGATTTTGGGACAGGATATTCATCTTTCGATGTCATGAGAAAGCTACCGTTCAACAGCATCAAAATCGATCAAAGTTTTATCCAGGATATTCTCACGAAACCGGAAGATCAAATTATCGTAAAATCCATTATTCAATGCGCAAAAAATAGAAAGCTGCCAGTCTGCGTAGAAGGCATTGAAACAGAAGACATGTATGAATTTATCAAAACATTAGATCCTGGCTATTATCAAGGCTATCTATTTGCCAAACCTTTAACGGTTGCAGATTTGTATGCCTTTGTGAAACATACAGATTTGTCATGATTCACTAGTGTTTCAGATGTCTTATATTACAGGGATACTCGTATTCTAAGAGAGGTGAGTGACTATACAAATCGTAGAAGTAGCAGACCGCAGCCCGGTATTACTGGAACAGCTTGTGCGGATATGGCAGAACTCGGTAGAAGCAACGCACTTGTTTTTGATGTCCGATGACATTCAAAAAATAAAACGATATGTACCACAAGCATTGAACGAAGTCCCTCTGTTGATTCTTGCCGAGGACCAAGAAAAATGTCCTATTGGATTTATGGGAATTGCCGCACAAACATTGGAAATGTTATTTATTTCCAATGACCACAGGGGAAACGGCGTGGGGCGTTCCTTGCTGCAATATGGGATAGATCATTATGCAGTGAATCAGTTGACAGTCAATGAACAAAATCCCATGTCTATCAGAGAACAGATCGGGATGAACAAGGAAATCCTTATCCGCTGCTGTATATGAAAAAAATGGCAACCCTTTTATAAGAGCTGCCATGATTATCAGACGATGACGGAAGAGAGAAACATCGAGTATTGATATTAAAATAAATCAGAATGAGATCCTGTACGGAAAAGGAAGAGTTCCAGTACATCTATATCTTGACGATATATGAGAAGCCAGTCTGACTCGATATGGCATTCGCGAAATGCCGCATAGTTGCCAGTAAGAGCGTGATCCTTATATTTTTTTATCGAGCGGGATTTGATTTGCCAGCGTTTCGACTACGAGTTCCAATTGGTTCAGAGATAAGCCTCGTTTTTTAGCGAGTTTTAAATCCTTCCGAAATTTATTAGAAGCAATAATGTCAAGCTTTATTGTCAATATCTTTTACTAAATTAGAAAAACTGTGGTACCGTTTATACTTTTCAGGATGCGCTTTTATTTCGTCATATTCCGCAAGTGCCTTACGTGTTTCCGCATTGAAACCATTGCGGCGGATTTCAAAAGGAATTCTATCACAACGGACAACACTTTTTAGGAACATAGTAATGGCAGAAGACATATTGAGACCTAAGTCATTGAATAAGCTGTCTGCTTCTTTTTTCAAGTTTGTATCGACACGCACATTGATATTAGCAGTAGTCATAGAAATTCACTCCTCTCGTTGTTTAGTAATTCCATTATAAAGCATATATAAGAAAATAGTAATACAATAAATGACGATGTTTTACTATTGCGTTATAAAAGCTACGAGGTGGGAGGGATGCTAGGAGACTGCCGTATTCGATGGGACATAGTGATATTTCCATTACGCTCAGTATGTATATGTGCATTAATTTTTTTGATGAAAGCCAGTATATTTCCGCATCGGCAAAAACAATATAAAAATAATTATAAACATATAGCATTATTGCCGATAATGTGGTACACTGACCATAGTAAATATGATTTTTGAAATCATGACAATAAAAGGCTCACAGCATATACTTTTTATCGTATAAAAGGAGGGTGACAGATGCAATACCTTTCCGTTGCTGAAATGGCAAAAAAATGGAATGTGTCTGAACGTAGTGTAAGAAATTATTGTTCCCATGGGCGTGTTCTGGGAGCATTTCTTACCGGAAAAGTATGGAATATTCCAGAAAATGCAGAAAAGCCGGAGCGCGTTAACAAGAAGAAAAAAAAGACAACGACTTTGCTGGATATTTTGCAGGATGAGAAAGCAAATAAATACTCTGGCGGTATTTATCACAAGACACAGATTGATTTAACATATAATTCAAATCATATGGAAGGCAGTCGGTTGACCCACGATCAGACCCGATATATCTTTGAGACGAACACCATTGGTATAGAAAAAGAAGTGCTTAATGTAGATGATGTGATTGAAACAGCAAACCATTTCCGGTGTATTGATATGATTATTGATCACGCAAAATCGATATTGACAGAAAAGTTTATCAAAGAGCTGCATCTGATTCTAAAAAATGGAACCAGTGATTCAAGAAAAGATTGGTTTGCTGTTGGTGATTATAAGAAACTGCCAAATGAAGTCGGCGGTATGGAAACTACACTTCCGGAACAAGTTGCAGAAAGGATGAAAAAATTGCTGTCAGGGTATAACAACAAGGAAGAAAAGACCTTTGACGATATTCTGGATTTTCATGTGAAGTTTGAATGTATCCATCCATTTCAGGATGGCAATGGTCGTATAGGACGCTTGATTATGTTCAAGGAATGCCTGAAATATAATATTGTTCCATTCATTATCGAAGATAATTTGAAAATGTTTTATTATCGAGGATTGAAAGAGTGGAATAATGAAAAAGGATATCTGACTGATACTTGCCTGACAGCACAAGATAGATATAAAGCATACCTAGATTATTTTAGAACTACATATTAAGAGAAAAAATAGAGTATAAAACGTTTACGTATGAACCGCTGAGTCATAGAGAAAAGGAGAGAAAATATAGTGATAAAAATACTTTTCGTCTGTCACGGCAATATTTGTCGTTCTACGATGGCGGAGTTTGTGATGAAAGAATTGGTGCGGCAGGCAGGACTGACAACGCAATTTTATATTGCGTCAGCGGCGACGAGCCGAGAAGAAATTGGCAATGATACGCATTGGGGAACGAAAGAGAAATTACGGGAAAAGGGCATTCCCTTTTCAAAACGGCAAGCCGTGCAAATTCGCAAAGAAGATTATGCTAAATACGATTACATCATCTATTTTGACAGAGAAAATAAAGACGAAATTTGCCGTATCTGTGGCGATGACAAAGCCCATAAAGTGCATGCTTTGTTATCCTTTGCCGGCATCCATCGGGATGTAGCCGATCCATGGTATACGGGAAATTTTGATCAAACGTACGAAGATGTATGGACAGGATGTCAGGCGTTGTTGAAATTTCTAAAAAAAGATACTGTATAAGCTTGGTAAAATGAATGTATTCTCCCTGCTAAGCGAGGCATTTTTATGATATAATAAATACACATAATAAAATGACACCGAAGATAAGGTGTCATTTTATTATGTCAATAGATAGAGGTATAATGCCTAAAAAAGATGAAAAAGAAAGGAAGATAGATGCATGGAAACATGGCTTGATTTGCATATGCATACGCGGTATAGCATGGATGGACAGTTTGAACCGGCAGATTTGATGCAACAATGTGCCGATGCCGGTCTGCGGGCTGTCACTGTTACGGATCATGATTCGGTACGTGCCATTTCAGAAGCCAAAGATATGGCACAGCATTTGGGACTGCATTTTTTCCCGGGTATTGAAATCAGTTGCCAACATCACGGTAAAAATTTTCATTTACTGGGCTATGGTATTCATGCTGATTGCGCCGTATTTCAACGAATAGAAACGGATATCCATGAGCAACGATTAGCAAATTCTGAAAAAATGATGGATGCTGTCGAAGCCTTGGGAATTTATCTCGACCGTCCCAGCATTCGGAATATGTCCTTGGATGGTGTTGTTGCTTCTGTTACGATTGCTCGTGCAGCATTGGCAGATCCGCGGAATGCCAATAACCCCGTATTGGCGCCATATCGACCTGGGGGAACCCGCGGCAATGCACCGTATGTGAATTTTGGTTGGGATTTTTGCGGTCAAGGCGGTCCGGCGTTTATTCCGATGGAATTGCCTGATTTTGCTGCGTCAGTCCAAACGATTCAACAGCATGGCGGTGCCGCTGTTTTGGCTCATCCCGGAGCGAATATGAAGCAGAATCGGGAGCTGACGGAAGAATTAATCCGATGTGGCCTTGATGGTATCGAAGTATACTGTAGTTATCATGATGAGGAAACATCGGCCTTTTATCAACAGATTGCGCAAGAATATCAACTGCTGGATACGATTGGCAGCGATTACCACGGACGCGCCAAGCCGCATATTTCACTGGGAACCTATGGACATCCACAGCCGCAGTCTGTTTATGAACGGTTGTGTGAAATCATAAAAAAACGGAATGGGGAAG
>CALBLM010000015.1 GCA_937895695.1 uncultured Megasphaera sp. | reverse complement strand
TAGCGTATGCAGCAAGACAGGGTTTCTTATATATTATATTTATATTTTATGGTAGTATAATTTTAAATTTTCATTAAACTGTGCTATGATAGAAATGATAATTTTTAGTAGTAGATAGAGAGAGGTAATTATGCTTTTAAGTGAATTAAAAAAGGGAGAAAGTGCTAGTGTATTAGCCATTCAAGGAACCGGTGCTTTGCGGCATCATTTACTGGATATGGGACTTACGCCACAGACGGTTGTTACACTGCGCAAAGTTGCACCGATGGGAGATCCCATCCAAATTCAGCTTCGGGGATATGAGCTGACGTTACGATTATCGGATGCGCAGGCTGTAGAAATAGAACGAGTCAGCAAACAGCAGTCGGCATCACCAAATAGGGAACACAAGTTAGTGGATCATCCGCGTATTGGTGAATTGGGAGAAGCCGGAGATTATTGTATTCAAAAAATCGGTGAAGATATCCCCAAGGGACAACCGATTACCTTTGCCTTGGCAGGAAATCAAAACTGCGGTAAAACGACATTGTTTAACCAATTAACGGGGGCTAGACAGCATGTTGGCAATTTCCCCGGCGTTACTGTCGATAAAAAAGAAGGAACCATGCGAAAGCATCCGGAAGCGACAGTCATTGACTTACCGGGAATCTATTCGCTGTCGCCGTATTCGAATGAAGAAATTGTTACGCGTGATTATTTGTTGAAAGAACAGCCGACGGCCATTATCAATATTGTCGATGCATCTAACTTGGAACGAAATCTATATTTAACTATGCAGCTGATGGAATTAGGGATTCCCATGGTGTTGGCATTAAATATGATGGACGAAGTACAAAAAAATGGCGGCTCTGTTCGACTCAATGAATTAGAACATTGTCTAGGAATTCCTGTCGTGCCGATTTCTGCCGTAAAAAATCAAGGTATCGGTGAATTAATCGATCATGCCATGCATGTTGCCCTGCAGCGAGAAGCACCGGCACAAATCGATTTTTGTAAAGATACGCCCGTTTTGGGCGATCCTGTTGGAGCTGTGCATCGCTGCATTCATGCTGTCGCCCATTTAATTGAACCATTTGCCAAAAAAATATCTATTCCGGTTCGATTTGCAGCGACGAAGGTAATTGAAAAAGATACGTTGCTGATGAAGCAACTGGCATTGCCGGAAGGGGAACAGGCGGCACTTAATCATATTATTGAAAATATGGAAAAAGAAAGCGGCATGGATAGAGAAGCAGCCTTAGCCAATATGCGTTTTTCTTATATTGAACAATTATGTAGACGAACCGTCGTGAAGCCCCATGAAAGTTTGGAACATAAGCGCAGTGTGTCGATTGATAAAATACTAACTGGTACATATACGGCCATTCCAGCATTTTTAGCGATTATGGCGTTTATTTTTGTCATGACCTTTAATTATGTAGGTGCGTATTTATCAGATGGCATGGCTGTTTTGGTAGATGCAGCGATTGCAGGTATTGATGAAGGGTTAACTGTTTTACAGGTAAACCCGGTACTGCATTCTTTGATTACCGATGCTGTTTGTAAGGGCATTGGCAGTGTCTTTAGCTTTTTACCGACCATTGTGCTGTTGTTTTTCTTCTTATCTATTTTGGAAGATACAGGTTACATGGCGCGTGTTGCCTTTGTCATGGATAAGCTGTTGCGAAAAATTGGCCTTTCCGGACGTAGTGTTGTACCGATGCTGGTAGGATTCGGTTGCAGCGTGCCGGCGATTATGGCGACACGGACCTTGTCGAGTGAACGAGATCGCAAGATGACTATTTTGCTTACGCCGTTTATGAGCTGCAGTGCTAAACTTCCTATTTATGGCTTTTTGACGACCGCTTTATTTCCAGCACATGTACGAGGGATTGTAGTTATCGCGTTATACCTGATTGGCATTCTTTGCGGCATAGCTTATGCTGTCTATTTGAAAAAGTTTTACTATAAAGGACAACCGGTTCCGTTTGTTATGGAACTGCCTAATTACCGCATGCCGGGCGCATTAAGTGTCTGTCGATTGATTTGGGATAAAGCCAAAGGCTTTATTCAAAAAGCCTTTACGGTTATTTTTGCTGCAACGATTATTGTTTGGTTTTTGGAAACCTTTGATACGTCCTTTAATGTAGTCACTACACCGGATACCAGTTTGATAGCTTTACTGGGAAACTTCATTACGCCTATTTTTGCGCCTTTAGGATTTGGTGATTGGCGGGTAGCGACAGCTATTGTAACCGGTTTTATGGCGAAAGAAAGTGTCGTATCTACGATTACAGTACTGCTGCAGAGTGATATTTCTATATTACCAACGATATTTACACCGTTTACAGCATTTGTATTCTTAGTATTTACATTGTTGTATACACCATGTGTAGCTGCTATTGCAACGGTTCGACGGGAAATGGACAGCGGTAAAGCTGCGTTGATAGTCGTCATTACGCAATGTGTGATTGCCTGGGTTGTAGCATTTATTGTTCATACGATTGGTGTATTGCTTGGATTTTAGTTTGAAGTGTACATAGAGCTAAGGAATGCATGTAAAACGTCATCGTAGAAAGAAGCCGTCATCCAGGGTAAGCTCATTGGATGACGGCTCCTTTCATGTTATAGCGTGTAATTTTTAGATTCATGGCTGTAAATCCATGGTTCTATTTTTGTACCAATGGTTTCATAACGCGGTATAAAATAGCCGCAATGACAATCGAAGGCACTGAGTTCACGGCCATAGAAATACCGCAGTTGATAGCACTGACATAGGCAACTTCTTGGGCATAGCCGAGAAAATAGTATTTAAAAGCATATCGAATAATAGGTTCTGTTAGTACGTTGATGATACATCCGCCAATGGCAGCGATAATAACATAGAGTACTTCTTTTTTGAGTGAATGAACACGATTTAAATGGAGGAGCGGAAAAGCAATACACGTAATTGAACCGCCTAAGATGAATTTAGCAACAAATGTTGGTGGAGCAGATGTGACATATCCTGTCAACAAATCAGCCAATGTCAGACCGACAGCACCAGATAAAGCACCGTATGTGCCGCCTAACAATACAGATGCTAAAATAACAAACGCATAGCCGATGTATAATTTTCCTGTTAGTCCGAGCCCCATCGGAATTTCAATGCGTAAGTAAAAGAAACAAATGAAAGCCATGGCAGCGAATAGGCCTGCTAAGGTAAGCTTTCTGATTTTATCATGATTCATGATAAAACCTCCTTCCCTGAAATAATATGCAATAGCGTGATATTAGTATACAATAATACTGTCATGAGTTAAATATACAGAATTGCAAAATTTTTTATAGGACAGTTTGATGCAGGTGTGCCATCCATTCCATCTATGTCCTATGTTTATCTCATGATGATTGATTCATTAGAAAAAACAAACGGCTGATATATTGCTCAGGCGTTTGTTTTTATGTATGATACAAGTAAATACAATGGAATAGGTATATCATAAAAGAAATATAGATAGAAAGGTTGTGTATGTATGAAGAATCATTTAGTTATTGTTCGCGGCGGCGGTGATTTAGCTACAGGTGTTATACAGGCATTGCAACGCGCGGGATTCTCGCTGCTGGTTCTAGAAGTTCCGGATCCATCTGCTATTCGGCGTCAAGTTGCCTTGTCAGAAGCCGTCTATGATGGCAGTGCGGTCGTGGAAGATGTTACGGCTCGTTGTTGTCGGAGTGGGCAGGCGATAGCAAAGGCTTGGCGAAACGGTGAAGTACCGATTCTCATTGATCCGAAGGGGAAATCAATTGCCGAGCTAAAACCATGGGCTGTTGTCGACGCGATTTTAGCTAAAAAAAATATAGGAACGACAAGAACGATGGCACCCCATACGATTGCATTAGGCCCAGGGTTTACGGCTGGCGTAGATGTGGATGTCGTCATAGAAACCCAGCGAGGCCATAATTTGGGACGCCTT
>CALBLM010000014.1 GCA_937895695.1 uncultured Megasphaera sp. | reverse complement strand
TTATACCGCGGCGAAACCGTGGCGATCGTGGGCGAATCGGGCAGCGGCAAATCGACGACAGGCCGCGTACTTATCAAATTGGAAGATATTACATCGGGCAGCGTTTTTTATAAAGGGAAGGATATTACGCAAATCAAAAAGAAAGCGGATAGGATGGATTTCCGACGGTCGATGCAGATGATCTTCCAAGATCCGTTTGCCTCCCTGAATCCGCGGATTCCTGTCAAGCAGATTATCGGTGACGCCTTAAAACTGCACGGCATCTGCAAGACAAAAGAAGAAATTAATAAAAGAGTTGTAGAACTCATGGATATTGTCGGCATCAATCGGGCATATATCAACCGCTATCCGACAGAATTTTCCGGCGGTCAATGCCAGCGTATCGGCATTGCGCGGGCTCTCTGCGTTAACCCGGAATTTATCATTGCTGATGAATGCTTGTCGGCACTGGATGTATCTATTCAAGCCCAGATTGTCAATCTGCTTATTACACTGCAGCGCGAACAGAGCATGACCTATTTGTTTATTGCCCATGATTTGGCTATGGTCAAATATATCAGTGACCGCATCGGCGTCATGAAAGACGGGAAGATTTTAGAATTGGCTCCGGCAAATGAGTTGTACAGCCATCCGCTTCATCCCTATACGATTTCGCTGCTTTCAGCATCACCGCTTACTGATTTAATGCAGGAACGGAAACGGCAGCGAATAGATTACGATCCGTCTGCCCACCGCTATCCGGAAGGAAGCCATCCGGCTATGCATGAAATCACGCCGGGGCATTTTGTATATTGCCTTGACGAGGAAATACATACGTACAAACAACAACTTGCGTAACGGTGATAGTAGCTAAACGCAGTGTCCGGGACTTGATGCGGGATGCTACGGATATAGCAGAACACCTTGTATCAAGCATAACAGAAAATAGTTGATAACTGCATAGATAATAGAATAGTATCAAAAAAATCTGCACCTTGACAATGGCGTCAAATGTGCAGATTTTTACTATATGATGCGGTTATTTTTTATTCCGTATTAAAGAAGGAATAATACCGATTAGACAAAGTATGGTAAAGACAATAAAAGCGGATTGAATGGATTGGAGTAATGTTCTTTGTTCTCCCGTTTGTGATAGCATTAACGTAACAATAGAGATACTGAATACTTGACCGATAAGGCGAACGGTACCTACGATGGAAGAAGCCATGCCATAGTATTCTTTAGGAACGGATGTCATAATGATATTGTTATTTGGTGCTGTAAATAAAGAAAATCCCAATCCAATAAGGACAAGACACAGTATGATGATGGGCAGTGAAGCGATTTCAATACAAAATGAGTAAATCGCCAAAGCGATGGAAATACAAGCCATTCCTCCGGATGCTAGCCAACCACCTGGAATATGGTCGGATAACGATCCTGTAAAGGGAGAAAAAATAGCCATGAGTACTGGCTGAATAAGAAGGACCATACCAGCATCGCGAGAAGTAAATCCCAATATACGCTGTAAATAAAAAGATAATAGAAAAGCGATTGCAAAGGTTGCACCATAATTCAGCATAGCAGCTAAGGTAGAACATGAAAATACACGGTATTGGGTAAATAAATGAATCGGGATAATTGGCGTTTTTTGATGTCGTTCGCGTCGTAAAAAAAGAATAAAAAGCAATATGCCGAATGGGAGTGTATAACATGCATACGGAAATGAACGAAATTCAGATAGACTGAACATAATAATGGATAAGGAAATTGCATAGAAAACAGCACCGAGTCCATCAAATGAATGGTGTTGAGAAGATAAAGGTAATTCTTTCATCCATATGTTTGTTAATAAGACAGCAGCCGTATCAAATACAGCAATACAATAAAAAATACTTTTCCATCCCCAATAGTAATTGAGCATACCGCCGATGAAAGGACCGAAGGATAATCCGG
Source organism: uncultured Megasphaera sp. (assembly GCA_937895695.1). GTDB lineage: Bacteria > Bacillota > Negativicutes > Veillonellales > Megasphaeraceae > Megasphaera. The sequence continues at coordinate 2,000 of CALBLM010000014.1, read as the reverse complement.
AGTACACGGCTGCAATTGTAAAGCCCATCGCTTTTCCGCGACTTTTGGCAGGACAGATTAAGGAAACAATGGCTAGTGAAGTTGCAAAGATACTGGCACTGCCTATTCCTTGAATGATACGAAGAAGAAAAAGTCCGGCAATGGAAGAAACAAAATACACGGCATACGACGACAGCATAAAAATAGTAGAACCTAAGAGAAAAACTCGTCGTTTACCGATACGGTCGGCAAGAGCACCTAACGGCATGATGCAAATTGTTGCTGTCATTAGAAACGTTTCAATAATCCAACTCAGTTGTGATTCCGAAACCTGATACATATGACCGATATCCGGTAGAGCTAAATTTAAAGAACTACTGGTAAAAGGATTGATAAACGAAACAATCATGATAATCATCATGATACGGTGTTCGTATGATACATGAAAGAACATGGAGCAAGTTCTCCTTTCTACGTAAAAATAAAGATACCCTCATCTGTAGTATAGACGAGGGCAAATATTCAATGGATATTATACCATGTTGTATTAAGAAATAAAGCTTTTTATGATGGATAGATAGAAAATCAAATCATATAAACTTTTATAAAAAGGGCGTTGATTCTTTATCCATTCTTTAGTACTATGAAATCAGAATTAATAGAAGTACATACGAACAGTAAAGGAGAATCAGTGATGAAAAATTTTGAATATTATACACCGACAAAAGTGTTTTTTGGAAAAGATGAAGAAAAACGAGTCGGAGAAATTTTAGCATCCTATGGTGCTAAAAATGTATTTATTTTGTATGGCGGTGGCAGTGCTGTCCGGTCCGGATTGCTTGCTCGTGTAGAACAATCGTTGACAGATGCGGGACTAGAACATGTATCATTTGGCGGTGTTCATCCCAATCCCCTTTTATCGCATACCTATCAGGCCATGGATGCGGCAAAAGCAGCCAATATTGATTTTATTCTAGCTGTTGGCGGCGGCAGTGTTATTGATGAAGCCAAAGCGATTGGAATGGGATTATGTTATGATGGTGATGTGTGGGATATTTATATGCGAAAAGCTGTACCGCAGCGTACCATTCCGGTCGGTTCCATTTTGACGATTGCTGCAGCAGGAAGCGAAACGAGCTGGGCATCTGTTATCACCAATGAAAAGGGATGGCTGAAATTAGGCTATCAGAATGATATTATCCGTCCTGTATTTGCCATTATGAATCCGGAATTATTATATACATTACCGCCCTATCAGATGGCTTGCGGCAATACAGATATGATTATGCATGTATTAGAACGATTTTTTAGTCCTGATGCAGAGGATGATTTAACAGACGGTTTAGCGGCTTCTTTAATTCGAAATGTAATGAAAAATGCGGCTATTGTCAAAACAGATAAGACAAATTATAAGGCTAATTTTGAAATTATGTGGGCCGGAAGTTTAGCGCATAACGGATTATTTGAAGGCGGCAACGGTAAAGGTGATTGGGGAACTCACCATATTGAAATGGAAATTAGTGCCATCTTTGATGTGGCTCATGGGGCAGGTCTAGCGGCAGTTTGGCCGAGCTGGGCACGCTATGTGCTTCCGAAGCATCCGGCACGGTTTGCAACATTGGCGCGGCTGTTGTTTGATATTACGGAATCAGATGATACCCAAGCAGCATTGGAGGGAATTTCCCGTATGGAAGCATTTTTCCAATCGATTGACATGCCCATTTCCTTGACAGAACTGGGCGTACAGCCTACGGAAGAACAATATTGGGAAATGGCTCGTAAATGTACCAAGGGAGATACCAAAAAAGAAGGAGCCTTTGGACAATTGACTGCAGAAGATATATATAAGATATATAAAATGGCAGAATAAAAGTACGAATCAGAGAGAATGCAGAGAACTGGATTCTCTCTGATTTGTATAAAAAATATATTTTTTGTAAAAAAAATAGTTGACAGAGAGGCGTAATTGCGATATACTAATCAAGCCGTCGGGAACGGGGCACTGCAAAGGGCCTTGAAAA
>CALBLM010000013.1 GCA_937895695.1 uncultured Megasphaera sp. | reverse complement strand
AAAAATTTTTTTGGCAGCTCAGCCAGGAGTTATCGTTATTGAGTAACGGTTTTATCCTTGTTGATGCGTTAGCCGCCATAACGATTAGCATGCTCTTTTTATTTCCTGTATTGACTTTAACGGCGCAAAGTGTGGCATTGTATCGACAAGCCAGGCATCATATGGAAGCAGCGGCTATTGGCCGGAATATGATGGAAGAAATACGATACCAACCATATCGGACTGTACCGTATCAACAGCAGTATGATTGGCATGGCACAGCTTATACAGTTACTGTTGATATCGTTACGGTTATGGAACAATATTGGCGGTATGATATTACGGTACAGGGAGAGGATGGAATACGCCATGAATTTCATCGATTGGAAAGAAATGAAACGACCTAATGGATTTTTTTTGTTGGAAATGCTAACAGCCTTGCTTCTGATTAGTGTAGTAACGGCCAGCTGTATTCCTTTGATCGTGCAGATGGCGCAAAATATACGTCGTGGTGAAGTATGGGAAGAATTATCGCGGCAGGAGAACGTTGTTGAAGAAACGATATATGGTACACTGCGGTTTTCCCATGATATTACTGTAAAAGCTAATGAAGTTCGCTGTCGTGATATACAAAATAATTATACTGGATTTGTTGTCAAAGGCAGCCGAATATATCGTTTGATGAGTGATGGAAGCGAACAACCTCTTACTGGTTCCAGTAGTGCCGGTATGTCGGCGAGTATTCGAATACGCCCATATGGTAATATGCCATATTTTTCACAGAAAGGGGATACAATTTATGTTTCTTTTCTAGTATATGATGCTATCCGTCATGCAGAACGGCCTTGTTTGATTACTGTAACATCTATTACAGAAAGGACAGAAGAATGATCCTGATGAAGCGCAATGGATTTATAACGGTATATATATTAGCAGCAGGTTTGACCATATTGTCTACAGCAATAGCGTCTTCAGTACTTGCTTTTTCTTATTTACAGACGGCAAAACAATATAAAGAATCCATTCAATTAGGATATGTAGCAGAAAGCGCGATGATCGTAGGCTGGGATGATATTCGGCAACGCCATTGGCAGCAAGTGCCGGAGAAAAAAACATGGAAATTAGAAGATGTCTATGGCGTAACACAGGAAGGACAACATATGGAAATACAGTGTGTTTCTTTGTCGTATCAATTACCCTATAACGGTACCGTTCGCGGGATGGGAATTGGGGATACTTCACTGATGCGTCGCACTGGGGCAGTCGTCTTTCGCGTAGAAAATGAAAATGGAAACGGTGTCTTTTCTGTTAGGCAGATACGATATTGAGGAGTGTTACTGATGAAGTATAGAAAGCAAGCAGGTATTTGGTTTACTCGAACCATGATATATGTGCTGAAAAAACAAAAAAGTTGGTATGGTAAAGTACAAGTTCAGCAAGCCTGTCGCTATGCATGCAAACATACATGGATACAAGGTGGTACCCATATACAAACAGTAATTCATCAACTCATTGAAACATATCATCTGCAATCTTGGCGCATAACGGTATTAGTCGGTGATACGTCATTGATATGGAAAAAATTTACTGTGCCGAGTAATAAAAAAGAAGAAGCTAGTCAATTGGCTGTTTGGGATGAATCATTAGGCGATGGCAGCCGTATGTATGCATTCGATGTGCAATGGACAGGAAATAAACAAACTGACGGCATGTACGAATGGATGCTGGGAGCATATCCATATGATTTAGTTATAGATATCGTAGATGCCTTTGAAGTACACGATTGTTTGGTAGAACGTATAGATGTTGTTCCTGCAGCGGCAGGACGTCTTTGCCCTGTTGGAGAAGGTCTATTGTATTTGGTGGCAAGAGAAGAAGAAATTCATGTAATAGGCCTAAAACATGGTGTGCCTATTTCGTATGGAATGACGGCGCAACTTCCCGAAGAGGCTGTTCAATGGATGCAGTCAGAGGAGCAGTTAATCGTATCGATGCTTTGGCTAGATGGTCCTACACAGCGTTGGATGCATGCTCCTGTTCGAAAATCAGTACAAGAACAGCAAAAACAATGGGAGATTCCTTGGCAGGCTGCCGTCTTAATAGATTAGGAGGTCTAATGAAATATAATTTAATTCCTAAAGAACGGCAAAAAAGCTTGTATGCCTTGCCACAACGAGGATATATTTTCTTGCTGCTTGTATTGTCGGTCAGTTGTGTATTAATTGTCATAGTCGGTATGGTACTGCGGAGCTGGGCGCATGCAGAAGAAATACGGTTTATGACGCAGTCATTACCTATACAACAGCAAGTGATAACAGCAAATGCAGTAGAAAGAAAGTTGAAAAAACGTATTGATGAAATTGCTATACAAGAAAAAAATAAAATTCATTGGCCAGCTGTATTGGTGATGTTGGCAGTGACTAAACCTGCAGAATTAGATATTGAACGATTGGAAGTGCGGCAGCGGCGCTTTATTATATTTGGAAACGAAGAAGTTAGTCAGGGAGCTGTTCGTAAATGGCAAGATAAACTACAACAGGAAAGTATGGTTAAACAGGTTATTGCAAGTCAGAAAAAAAATATAGGAACTAGTAGATCATCATTTCAGATCGAGGTGGAACTGGAACGTGAAGAAAATGCCCTGGAGAAATCTACTCCATCAACATAAAAAAGAACTATGTATCATACTGGTAATTATGCTGCTAATAGAAGCGGGATGGTGTGGTTACGAATATACCCAATGGAAGCGATGGAACCATGCCAATGAAACAGTACAGGCGTATTCGTTGACGCCACAGTTTTCTCGTACAATGTGGGAGTCGTCACCAATAGCGTTGATGCCTATTTTACAGCAACAATGTGAAATACATGGACTACACGTATTATCTTTTCAGTCGACGCAGCATGATGGACGCCATTATATTCTGGAATTGCAAGGAAACTATGAAAACTATGTTCAATTTTTTAATAAAATAGAAGAAAGTATACCCTTTATTGTGATAGAAATTATGCAGATGGAACGGAGCGAAAAACAGATTATTTGTAAAGTTCGTATATAATAAAAATATTTTAATATAAAAAAATAAGTTATATTTAAGGTGTAACCTAAGATACTGCCTATTGTTTTCGTAGTAAATACGATAATAGGCAGTATCTTTTTTTTATAAAATGTCGGAATGGGCTGTTTTTATGTCGGATTGGAGTAGACAAATTCTCATTTCATTGTTATGATAATATATGTCAGTTTAAAACAAGAAAATGATTATCAGTATATAGTAGAGAATGAGGGGAAATAAAGATGCGTAATCATAGGGTGAAACAAGATACTACATGGGAAACAATTGCAAGTGTTATTGGGTTATGGACTGCGTTCGTATCGTTGGCAGCTATGTATATGTAGGTGACAATCGGCTAGGAGTGTCCGATTCACATAAAGTTCAGAATTATAGATAAGGAGTGTAAGAAAATGGAAGGTTTGACGTATTTTTTGCATTTATTTCATAGTGGTGGAATCGTTATGTATCCTTTACTAGCGTTGTCTATTTTTACGATAGCGATTGCTATTGAACGATTTTGTTATTACAAAGCGAATCGCAAGGATTCGAAAAGATTTTTCACGGGTATTGACCACGCAGTAAAAAATCAACAGTGGGATGCTGTAGATGTATTTTGTAAAAAAAATAATACGGCAATTAGTCGTATTATTGCTCATGGTGTTTCTCGTCGCAACAGCGAAAAAGAAATGAAAGATGCTTTTAATGAACAAATGACGGTTGAATCAGTTGCCTTTCGCCGTTATTTAGATTACTTAAGTGCCATTGTTACGGTTGCTCCTTTATTAGGTTTGCTTGGTACAGTAACGGGTATGATTAGTACGTTTAGTGTATTAGATAATGGCGCCGGAGCCTCGGCGATTACCGGCGGCGTTGGGGAAGCCTTGGTAGCGACGGCTTCCA
>CALBLM010000012.1 GCA_937895695.1 uncultured Megasphaera sp. | reverse complement strand
AAAGATTTAACTGGATTGAATAGTGCGAAATTTGGGGATACGATGACCATCAATGCTGACGGATTGACTGTTGGTAACGGTACTACTGGCTTAGAATTTAGTACAAAGAGAGTCAGCGTAGGCGGACAGCAAATCCATGATGTAGCAGATGGTAAAGACGATATGGACGCAGTCAATGTAAGCCAGTTAAAAGGAGTAGAATCGGTAGCGAATAAAGGCTGGAACTTGTCTACAAATGGAAAAGAAGCAACACCAGTAAAACCGGGAGAAACGGTAGACTTCTCTGGCGATGACAACATTAGCGTCAGCAAAGATGGGAGAAAAGTAACAACGAAGTTAAATAGCGACCTGAAAAATATCGAAACCATCTCCAATGGTCAGTCCAAAGTTGTCTTGAATAAAGGATATGCCGGCATGGCATATGGAGATACTTCTATAGCTCTTATGCAGGATAACGTCGTTTTGAATAGCAAAGTTACTGTCGGAAAAGATGGAAAAATTAGCGGCATAGCAGAAGGAAGAATTGCAGCAGATTCTACAGATGCCGTAAACGGCAGTCAGCTCCATGCGGTACAGCAGGAAGCTGGAAAACATACAAAAGTAGTTAACGGCAGTAACATTACGGTAGAAGAAACAGATCAAGATGGACAGAAAACCTATAAAGTTGGTCTGAACAAAGACATCCTTTTAGGGGATATTACTGGTAAATATGTTAGCATTAGCGGAAGCAATGGAACCATTGACACTACTGGTTATATTGCCACAAAAGATAGAGTATATGCAGATAAAGGGGCAAAATTGGCAGATGTAGATGTTAGTGGAGATACTATTTCTAATGGTAAATCATCTGTGAAATTGGATAAAGAAGGCACGGTTACGATTAATGATAACGTTACAGTAGACTCAACTGGTAAAATTAGTGGTGTTGCAAAAGGTGATATTTCTGATACATCTACAGATGCAGTGAATGGCAGTCAGCTCAAAGAAACCAATGATCGCGTATCTAAAGTAGAAGGTGATATCACAAACATTAAAGGTGACATTACCAATATCAAAGGTGATATCACTTCGATTAAGCAGGATGTGACAAACTTGGGTGATCGCGTCACACAAGTAGAACAGACTGCTGGAAAACATAGTAGTGTTTCTGCAGGTGATTCTAATATTAAGATTGATGATTCAAAAACAAACGCTGCTGGCGGTACAGATTACAAAGTTAGTCTGAATAAAGATTTGACATTAGATAGTGTGACTACTGGCGATACGAAGATGGATACGAATGGTGTCAAAATCGGCGAAAACGTATCTCTTACGAAAGATGGCTTGACAGCAGGAGATACGAAGGTTACCAACAGCGGTCTTTCTATCGGTGATAAGACCTATGTCAGCAAAGATGGCCTCAATGCTAACAATCAGACGATTACCAACGTAGCAGACGGCAAAGTGGAAAAAGGTTCTACCGATGCAGTCAATGGTGGTCAGCTCTACGAAACGAATCAGGCTATTGCTAACAATGCGACGAATATTTCGTCATTGAGTCATTCCATTAGCAACCTGGACAATCGGGTCAACAAAGTTGGTGCCGGTGCAGCAGCGTTGGCAGCCTTGCATCCGTTGGATTTCGACCCCGATGCGAAGTGGGACTTTGCAGCAGGCTATGGGAATTATCGTGGTGCCGGTGCAGCGGCAATCGGTGCATACTATCGTCCCAATGAAGATACGATGTTCTCTGTAGGCGGAACTTTTGGCAATGGTGAAAATATGGTCAATGCCGGTGTAAGCTTTAAGCTCGGCTCTGGAAGCAGTCATGTTTCGACATCTCGTGTCGCAATGGCGAAAGAAATCAAAGAACTGCGCAGTGAATTGGAAGCCATGAAATCAGCCATACTCGATGCCAACGCCGGTAAGAAGATAAATACGTCTAAACTGCAGCTCTTCCCGGATGTACCGCAGAATCACTGGGCGTACGAATACGTAACACAGCTTGCTGAACGTGGCATGATTGAAGGCTATCCGGATGGAAACTTTGCCGGCGATCGTCCGATGACGCGGTATGAATTTGCGGCTATCTTGTATCGTGCCATGACCAAAGGCGCTGTTTTGTCTGATAAGATTCTCAACGAATTCTCGCATGAATTGGAATATTTCACAGTCGATACGATTGCCAAAGACAAAGCAGGTAATCCGACGATTCAGCGTGTTCGTACGGTTAAAGCCAATACAAATAAATAAGGCGAATAAACGAGACGGATACTAGGTACTACGAAAAGGAACGACACGATGACAACTCATTTTGTCATGTATCGTTCCTTTTTTGCATCATACAGTTCGTATTGGAGAGCGGTTGGATGAGGCCCATCTGTCTGTATTGACAGGACCTTTGATATTTTTTATAATAATATAGGTATAGGCTGATTTCATGAGGAATCAGCCTCTTTTTTAGAAGAGGAGGAAGACATGCGGTTACGAAGAAAACCTTGGATTGATGAAGCAATTAAACAATATGCATCTTTCGTTCATTTAGAAAGTTGCGAAGCATATAAAGGAAAATGGCGGACATTATTTGAAAATCCTGATGCACCGTTATGGGTAGAATTAGGCACAGGTAAAGGTAATTTTATTTCTAAAATGGCAGAACTCCATCCGGAAATTAATTTTATTGGCATTGAAATTCAGATTGGTGTTATTTACTATGCCGGTAAAAAATGTGCAGAAGCGGAATTACATAATGTACAGCTCCTGCGGTTTGATGTAGCACGATTGGAAGAAATTTTTGCACCTGGCGAAGTAGACCGCTTCTTTATTAATTTCTGTGATCCTTGGCCCAAAAAACGGCATGCCAAACGGCGATTGACGTATCATGGCTTTTTAGATCGGTATGCCCGGCTGCTCAAGGAAGATGGAAAAATCTATTTTAAATCGGATAATGCTAGCTTATTTGATTTTACGTTAGAAGAGTTTAAACTGCGTCATTGGCCGTTGTCGGAAGTGACCTATGATTTACATCATAGTGACTTTGTCAATGAAGCGATGACTGAATATGAAGCAAAATTCAGTGCGAAAGGACAGCCTATTTTTCATTGCGTAGCTGCTAGGCCGAACGAGGTGACAGCAGATGACGAAGCAAATTAGAAAACTGCACCAATATCATTGGGGATTATGGATTGTATTTATTGCATTACTTGTCATTGGCATGACGAATGTATATAGTGCGACATTTGTTACTGATAACATAGCCGGAAATTTTTATGATCATTTTGCCAAACAGATATTATGGACTGTTTTGGGAAGTGGTGTGGCGTGTTTTTGTTATTGTAAGGATTATCGTAGTTTTCGAAAATATGTAAAATGGGAAACTATCATAGCTATTTTGTTGTTACTAGTTGTATTATGTGTTGGCACCGTAGTCAATGGCTCCCGGCGTTGGCTTACCCTTGGAGGATTTGGCTTTCAACCTTCAGAATTGGCGAAGTTAGTTGGCATTATATATGCTGCCCATTGGATTTCTCTATCATTGGAAAAGCGTAAACCTATTGAATTTTTGTACCGACTGCATATAAAACCGAAAAATAGCCTTTTCCGGTTTGTGGGGAGATTTCATTGTCTCCCACATATTTCGTTATGGGTCCCCGGGATAATGGCGTTGCTTGTTTTTGTTCAGCCTGATGCTGGCACAGCGAGCATTATTGTAGGCATACCTATATTTATGGTATTGATTAGTGGTGCCCATTTTTCTAAAGTAAAAATACCATTATGTATATTAGCTGTTGCTTTTTTTGCAATTCTAATCATGGAGCCCTATCGATTTACGCGAATTTCTGTGTGGCTGGATCCTTGGGGACAAGCACAAGCGGCGGGCTATCAGACCGTGCAAGGATTGATTGCGATTGGTACGGGGCACTTTTTTGGCCAAGGACTTGGCAACGGCATAAGTAAATTTGGCTTTTTACCGGAAGCGCATACAGACTTTGCTTTTGCTGTGTTTGCCCAAGAATGGGGATTGTTCGGTACGATACTTCTTATCACGATATTCTTGAGTATCATTGTAATCGGTATTTTTACGGCCGTGCATTGTAAAAATAAATTTGGTTCTTTGCTTGCTTTAGGATTGACGTTATACTTGGGTGGTCAAGGATTTATCAATATAGCTATGGTTAGTCGCCTTTTTCCTGTCGTTGGCGTACCGCTGCCATTTATTAGTTACGGCGGAACAGCTTTGATTGTGAATATGGCAGCTGCTGCCTTGTTATTGAATATTAGCAGGCAAAACTATCGGCAAGCTGAAAAAGCATATATTGATACCAAGAGACCTGCCAAGTCGTTGCGCAAAGAAACAAGAAGTCAATTTCCGTTGCATCCAAAAGAGAAATAATAGCACTGGGAGGAGGTGCAGATGATGTTGCATGCATTGCTTCAACAAAAAAAATTCACCAAAGAAGACATGATGACCTTGCTTAGCCTCACGAAACCGGAAGAATTGCAGGCCTTGTATGAGGCAGCGTATGCCGTTAAAGCGGCAAATGTCGGACGCGTTGTGTACTATCGTGGATTGATTGAGTTTTCAAATCGGTGTATGAAAGATTGTTTATATTGCGGTATTCGCCGCAGCAACTGCGAAGTACAGCGATTTGACACGGCACGGGAAGATATACTGGCCATGGCTAAATGGACGTATGATAATCAGTACGGCTCGTTGACGCTTCAGTCGGGAGAACGACAGGATGAAGCATTTATTGCCTATATAGAAGGATTGGTTCGGGATATTAAGTCATTGAGTCAGGGCGAATTGGGGATTACGTTATGTGTGGGAGAACAGTCAGAAGAAACATATCGCCGTTGGTTTGAAGCAGGGGCCCATCGATATTTGCTGCGTATTGAAACGAGTAATCCTGCCTTATATCAAACCCTCCATCCCCAGGACGGTCATCATCAATGGACCGTACGAAAACAATGTTTGGAATCGCTGCGACGCATCGGCTATCAAGTAGGTACAGGAGATATGATTGGTCTTCCCAATCAAACCATCGAAGATTTAGCAGAGGACATTCTCTTTTATCGGGATATGGATATCGATATGATTGGTATGGGGCCGTATGTCGTGCATCATCAGACTCCGATAGGAAAACAAGTGATAGAAAGCGGATTGGATTCTGCAGAAGAAAAATTACGGCGGTTGCAGCTGGGACTTAAAATGATTGCCGTTACTCGTTTGGTTCTTCGGGATGTCAATATCGCATCGACGACAGCCTTGCAGGCACTGCATCCGTTGGGGCGCGAATTAGGATTAAAAGCCGGTGCCAATGTATTAATGCCCATTGTTACATTGCCTAAGTTTCGTTCACAATATTTGTTGTATGACAATAAGCCGTGTGTTGATGAAGAACCT
>CALBLM010000011.1 GCA_937895695.1 uncultured Megasphaera sp. | reverse complement strand
TGTAACGGTCTACTGTCAGTCCCGGCATTTGGTCTGCATCACCAAAAATGAGGCGGCAGCACGAAAAATCTTTCGGTCCCATAACGGTACGACGATAGTCTAAGGCGTATTTGACACGACGCTGCCAAAAGGCTTCATCAAACCGATCATTGGCATTATCCGACAAAATGCGTACGCGGATTTTAGAAATGTCATTGGCAAAACCCGTTCCTAAATACCGGTCTTTGGCACTGTAGACATCTACAATATCTCCGGTTTTATATTCGCCGTCGACACGGGTTACTTCTTCTCCAAATACCCAGGGATGGCCGCTTTTGGCAGCCATTTCCCCTTTGCGGGTTACATATAATTTTGTATACGGTCTCATACGTCTCCCTTATAAAATATAATGGCTTAAATCCACATTCTGAACAACATCATTTAATTTACTGAAGACAAAGTCTTTATTGACATCGATCTGCTTTTCATCAATATCAGGAGCTTCATAAGCTACATCTTCCAAGATTTTTTCCAGAATCGTGTGTAACCGACGAGCACCGATGTTTTCGGTTTCCAAGTTAACGCGATGCGCATATTCAGCAATCGCATCAATGCCGTCATCCGTAAAGTTAAGTGTCACACCATCTGTTGCCAATAATGATGTATATTGTTTAACCAAAGACTGATTCGGTTCCGTCAAAATTTTTCGGAAATCGTCTACTGTAAGGGACTGTAATTCGACACGGATTGGGAAACGCCCCTGCAATTCCGGAATCAAATCGCTTGGTTTGGATACATGGAACGCACCGGCTGCAATAAAGAGAATATGATCGGTTTTAACGGGACCGTATTTAGTATTGACTGTCGCACCTTCGACAATCGGCAAAATATCTCGCTGTACGCCTTCACGCGATACATCCGGACCGCCGCCGCGGCCTTTTTCGGCAATCTTATCAAATTCATCAATAAAGACAATACCTGCTTGTTCTGTTGCTTCGATGGCTTTATCTACGATGACGTCCATATCCAGGCATTTTTCTAATTCTTCTTCTTTAAAAATTTCTCGTGCTTTTGCAACGGTCATTTTCTTTTTCTTTTTCTTCTTTGGCATAATGCTGCCCAACATTTCCTGGAAATTATTGGTCAATTCTTCGGTCGAATTACCTGTCAAGATACCTTGAATAGCTCGTTCCTGTTCTTTGACTTCGACTTCAATTTCTCGTTCATCCATTTTATGGGCGCAAATATCTTCAAACATTTTCTGCCGGCGGTCTGATTTTCCTTCATCAAGCTGTGTCGGCTGCTGTTCTGTTTGTTTTTCTTCTTCATCGTCATCACCGGAGAAAAAGGCTTCCATTGGATTGACAACTTTTTCTTTAATCGTTTTTTTCGGCCAAAATACCTGCAAAATACGTTTATTCGCTTCTTCTTCTGCCTTTTCTTCAAACCGCTGGCTTTCCTGTTCTTGTACCATGCGGATGGCGTTGGCGACTAAATCACGGATAATCTGCTCAACGTCACGGCCAACATAACCAACTTCTGTGTATTTCGTTGCTTCTACTTTGATAAACGGTGCGCCAACTAATTTTGCCAAACGGCGGGCAATTTCTGTTTTGCCTACGCCTGTTGGGCCGATAAGCAAAATATTTTTCGGAATGATTTCATCCTGCATATCTTCGCTCAAGTGTTTACGTCTCCAACGGTTGCGCAAGGCAATGGCTACGGATTTTTTAGCTTCTCCTTGGCCGACAATATATTTATTCAACTCAGTTACAATTTGTTTCGGTGTTAATTCTGTTTCGTTCATTTCTTCTCCTCAGTTTCTCCTTAGATTTCTTCTACAATGACATTGTGGTTCGTATATACGCAAATATCAGCCGCAATATGTAATGATTTTTCAGCAATTTCACGGGCAGATAAATCCGTATTCTGCAGCAGTGCC
>CALBLM010000010.1 GCA_937895695.1 uncultured Megasphaera sp. | reverse complement strand
CCAGGACTCCCTTTCGGATATGTCTGTGTTGGCTGCTATACGACAGTCATACAGGCCGTGCAGTTTTCTCTCTCTATCGATGCATGCCGTCTGTATGGCTGTTTTTATATGATGGACGATTCCCTGCACCCTTATTTGTTCATTCTTTTTCGTGCCGCCGAAAAAGAACGAACCAAGAAAAAAGGCGACCGCACAACTAGTCATTCCCGTAACGGGGCGGTTTATAAATAAAGACAAACAATTTCGAATAATTTTATGCAGGAAAAATATATAAATACTATGTATCTTTCTCATCCATTGGGGCAAAACGGATAAATTTCCTTACATGACGAATGATGCCGACCATTACGGGAGCGACTGTTGCGTCAAGCATGACAGACGAAGGGCTTACGTACCGTTATTTGTAGTGCCTTGGGTATTAGTTTGCATGACGCTTTTTATCCATGGTATACGAGAAAGATGAATAGAGAGAAGCGTGGACCGAATATGGGTCTATGCTTCTCTTTTCTTTTTTGGGGTACTTTTTCTTTTTGTCCGCGCAAAAAGAAAAAAGTATATACGCAGATGTAAACGGCACGTTTACAAAACCATACGAAGGTCATTGGGATACGTCCCTTTTTCTAAGAATGTAACAATTTTTTAACAATTTTTGTAATATGGGGTTTCTTAGAGAATAGTTCTTGCTTTTATAAATCAGCATAGGTAGAATAAAAGGAGTACAACGTGTAAAGCAAGGTATGATTGCATAATAGGGAGCTTATGGTGAAGAAAAAATGGAAAGCAGGCTGCGCTGTTTCGGCATTTATTTTATCGGCTGGTGTTGTGTTTTGGATGGAAATGCCGACATGGACGCAGATGTTAAATGATACAGTAAAGACAACAATAAATAGTAAGCTCAATGGAACGCTGTCATTTTCATCGATGGATGTATCCTTGTCGGGGAATGTGCGTATTGTACAGCCTGTGGTTAAGGATTTACAAGGGAATGTCGTAGCCGAAGGCGATGATGTGCAACTCTATGTCAATCCTGTGAAACTTATTCCATCCTTGCAGCATGGTGACATATTGGAAGCCTTAGATACCATTGATGTGAATAAACCGATTCTTCATATTTGGCAGCAAGAAGATGGTAAAACATGGAACGTAGCGTCGTTGATTAAAACGAATACATCCAACAAAAATACGGGATTTCATGGCAACGTTCGTGTTCATGAAGGGACAATCCGTGCTCAACTGCCCAATCATACGCCTGCAGCTGTGGAAAAAGTGGAAGGAAGTTTGTCCTTTGCCAACTATCCCGGTTCCGTTGCTGTAACGGGCGATGGCATGCTAGACGGGAAGTCTGTCAGTCTGAACGGAACCTATACATCTTCGCGGCAATATGCGCTCACAGTGCAGGCTGATGGCATAGATGTTTCGTATGGGCAGTCGTTTATGCCGGATACGGTTGATGTGAATATTGAGGGAGGCTATTTAGAACACATCAAAGCTCGTATTGCTGATGGCCCCCATGGCTTTTCTGTATCCGGTCAGGCTGACATTCAGGCAGGAGCTGCCTCGGCGTATGGCTGTTCAATACAAAATGTGACGGGTCATGTCGATTTGACAACAGATGATGTACGACTCAAACATGTAACGGGAACGGTCAATGATCAAGCCTTTCAAATCGATGGCATCGTAAAAACGAATACGGGATCGCCCGTATGGAATGTGTCTGTTGATATACCGGATGCATCACTGGCGGCATTTTCTTCGTTGATTCCGGTTCCAGTTACGGGATCCGTAGGGTATAAAGGAATCGTGTGGGGCTCTGTCGATGATCTCAATGCAAAAGGCGTTGTTTCGGCACATAATCTTTCCTATCAGGGGATTGCGGTGGATGATGCCCAAGTAAATATTGCCTATGAAAATAATACGATATTATGGGATGATTTAACTGCCCATAGTGCAGGCGGAACCTTGCAAGGATCCGGTACGTATCATGTAGATAATGGCGAGTATATAGCTTCGGTAAGCGCACAAGACATAGACTTGTCGCAGATGCCGAGCGTTCCTGTTTCGCTGCTGGGAACGATATCTGCTGATGTACAGCTTCAGGGGAACAGCAAAGATACTTCGTCCTTACAGGCAGCCGGACATATAGTGGCAGATGATGTGTCGTATAACGGTATAACTTTACCGCATATCGAAACGGATGCGGCCTATGCCGGACAGGTACTGTCTTTTTCGCAGCTTCAGGCGCAGATAGGACAAGGAACGTTGTCGGCAAGCGGTACGTATGATTTGCAAACACAAAGCCCTAATATTTCGTTTACGATGGCTGACATACCGCTGGATATTTTGACGCCGTATGTATCGGTCCCCATGGCAGGGACGCTGCAGGCGGCCGGTCATATAGATGGATCGGACTGGCAGTGGAATGCCTCCTTCCATGCAGCTAATGGTATGGTAAAGGGAATGGCTTTTGACGATATAGAAGGTAACGTAAAAGGCCAAGGAGAAACCATAGAATTTCCTGCTGTATATTGGCGGTATAAAGATGGGCTGCATACTCTGTGCGGCTGGGCCGATTGGGGAAACCACACGCTCAATGCCTCGTTGGATACAACGCATATGCGAGTAGAAAAATTATTGCCTGTAATCGGAAAACAGGATATACCCATGACGGGTTGGATTGATAATACGATTACTATTCATGGTTCCTGGGAAAATCCGTCTGCTGCAGGGTCCTTCCATTTGACGGATGGGTCCTATGCGGGCTATTTATATAAAAATATTAGTGCTGATTATCGTTTGGATGATGGGACTGTCTATATCAGCAATGGCGAAATTGCTTCGTA
Source organism: uncultured Megasphaera sp. (assembly GCA_937895695.1). Lineage (GTDB taxonomy): Bacteria > Bacillota > Negativicutes > Veillonellales > Megasphaeraceae > Megasphaera. The sequence continues at coordinate 1,799 of CALBLM010000010.1, read as the reverse complement.
TAATGCGGCTCTTTCTGTCCAGGGCTCGATAGGCAATCAACTGAATGTCGATATCGAAGGAACGAATTTGGATGTTGCGCGCATGATGCCGTGGAGCAAGGTGCCGCGAAGCGGGGTGTTCAACGTCAAAGCCCATATTGGCGGCACTATGGATAATCCTTCTGCCAATGGTTCGCTGCGGTCAAAGTATTTGGTTATCAATCATATGCCCTTGGCAGATATTCGCGGTGATTTTACATATTATGATAATATGGTGCGCTTGACAGATTTGCATTTTATGCAAAATGATGGTGCGTACGATGCTGATTTATTATATCGGATCAAAGATAAATGGTTGCGCGGCAAAGCCGGTGTGGTTCATGGTGATATAGCCGGGCTGCTGAAATTAGCAGATGTGCCTCTCCAACACGTAGCAGGCCGTATTGATGGATCGATTGCGCTGGAAGGTACATTGGATAATCCGCAGGCTTCGATTGTGGGTAAACTTACGCAGGCTTCCTTGGGAGATATGCAATTAGAACCGGCAGATATCGACATCAATTATGCCAATCATACGGTCCATATCAATCAATTAACCCTGCAGTCCGGTAACAGTTTGTTGGCTGCGAAAGGATCTTATACGGTACATGGTCCGGTTCAGATGGAAGTAGCCGCTAAAAACTTCCCAGCTAAGGATTTGATGCAGGTAACCGGACAATCACAGGTTCAAATCGATGCACCTTTAGATTTTATGGCAGAATTAAACGGTACAAGTGATGCAATAGAAGCCGATGTTTCGGCACAACTGCAAAGCGGCACGATAAACGGCGTAGGCTTTACCAATGCCTTTGCGTTATTAAACATTCGCGATGGTATGATTGCGCTAAATCAAGCGTATATTGCTAGAGATCCGTATAAAATTACGGCATCCGGTACGATTCCTGTTCAAGCGTTATCCGGTGGCCGCAGTGATGAATCCATGGATGTCACGGTCAAATTGGATCATGCCGGACTCGATGCCCTGACGTTTTTGACGCCAGTTGTCACGCAGGCTTCTGGTGATATTGAAGGCTCAGTCAACTTGCAGGGAACACTGGCAAACCCGCAGATTACGGGGAATATAGGTGTTCAAGATGGCACGATTCAATTTCGCGATGTATCCAATCCATTACAGCATATTCGCGCTAATGTTGCCTTTCAGGGAAATCATGCGTCTGTTTCCGGCACGGCTGTTATGGACAAGAAAAAAGCGAAATGGCCGGGCGGTATCTCGCTTGATGGAAAGGTTGCTTGGGACGGCTGGAAGCTGACATCCTATGAAGGATCGCTTACGGCCAATCATATATGGCTGGATTGCCCCTATTACAAAGGACCGTTGGATGCGGGTATTCATATTGCACAAAAAGAGGATATGCCTGTAGTCAGCGGTACTATTCAGGTTCAGAATGCGATGCTAGATATTCCGTTGGCGTTTTCAGATACGACAGTAGACTTGCCGCTGGGATTGGATTTGAATGTCACATTGGGAGATAAAGTGCGGTTGTATAATCCGTCATTATATGATTTAATGGTACATGGTACGGTACATTTCCAAGGTACGCTGGAACAGCCGATGTCATCGGGGTATTTTGAAGCGACAAAAGGGAGCATACAGTATTTAGATACAAAATTCCGCCTCGCTCAGGCTAAAGCAAGCTTTACGGAAAATGGTACGTTTTTGCCGTATTTGGATGTCGAAGGGATGAGCCGCGTTGGGCAGTATGATGTCTTTTTGACGCTGCGTGGACCGGCTGACCAAATGGATATGATACTGCGGTCTG
>CALBLM010000009.1 GCA_937895695.1 uncultured Megasphaera sp. | reverse complement strand
ATTGGGGCGTGATTACCATGCCGACAAATGTATATATGGAAAAGGGATGGCAGCCGATGTTGACGGCAGGGGAATATCAGCAGGATATGGAAGAAATGCTGGGGCATATTTATCCGATTCATCCCGAAACATATCAATTAGTGAAGAAGGATGATGCCCATTTTCAATATGCCTATTTGATGCATTATAGCATGACCATTTGGGAAGTAGAAGCAGCGGTAGAACGGCAGCAACAAGAAAATTCATATTTAAAGGATATCGGGAGCAGACCGGATTTAAAAACATTAATGGATCATGCCAATGATGTCTTGCCAAGTTATTTACCGGCAGATTTTAAATTGACATCACCGATTACGGCTAAGAAAAAAAATGGTCGCATTTTTTATGAATGTACGGCGCAACGGGAGCTGACTGTGAATGATAATCGCTTTACGGAAGGTATTTCTGCGATTGCTTGGCAGCATGGCACGAGTGTAGAAATAGCTGTCATTGTGGGACAAATAGGAAGCGGTTGTGATATGATTGACACGGTGGTGTCCATGCTGGAAACGGCTGAAAAAATGCCTAAAAAGTAATGTAACAAAAAGAGGCTGTCGTATGAAACGACAAGCCCCTTTTTATTTACAGTGCATAGGAGATTATAATGTTTTTACTAATTCTTCTAAGTGATGTGTTAACTTCATATTTTCGCTATAATCGACAGGGCAGTCAATGATGACCGGCTTATCTTGTTTGAAAGCTTTTTGTAAAGTTGGCAATAATTCTTCTGTCTTTTTAATGCGATAGCCAACGGCGCCAACGCTTTCTGCAAATTTCACAAAATCTGGATTGGTGAAATCAACATATTCATGGTGACCATAATGCATGTCCTGTTTCCATTTGATTAACCCATAGCTGGCATCATTGAAAATCAATGTAACAAAGTTGGTACCTAACCGATGGGCTGTTTCAAATTCCTGACAATTCATCATGAAGCCGGCATCTCCGGTGATAGCTAAAATCTTTTTATCCGGATGTACTAATTTAGCAGCAATGGCACCGGGAACGGCAATACCCATCGTAGCAAATCCATTGGAAATCAAGCAAGTATTGGGCTTATAGCAGTTATAATGACGAGCAATCCATACTTTATTCGCCCCAACATCAGAAATAACAATGTCATCTTCACCCATCACTTTACGGCAGTCGATTAATGCTTTTTGCGGTTTAATCGGGAAGGACATATCTTCGGCATAGCTTTCGTGCTCATCTACCATGCGTTTACGGATTTCTAAAGCGTATTTCGGTTCTTGCAGGCGAGCCGCTTTTTCCATAATGCGTTCCAGTGAGTTTGGAATATTTCCGACAACTTCTACTTTTGGTTCATAGTTTTTATTGATGTCGGCAGGCATGGTATCAATGTGAATAATATCGGCATTGCCGAGATGCCATTTAGCTGGTGCATATTCAATAATATCGTAGCCAATGGCAATAACTAAGCTAGCTTTTTCCAATACTTTGGTTTGATAATCTTCCATCGGAATGCCGACAGTCCATAAAGAGTAAGGATTATCAAAAGGAATAGCCCCTTTGGACATCATCGTATTGATGACAGGCAATTTTAATTTTTCTGCAAATTTTGTCAGTGTTTCTGCTGCGTGGCTGCGGATCACACTGCTGCCAGCTAAAATAACTGGGTTTTTTGCATAGGAAATCATGGTAGCAGCGGCTTCGATTTGAGATTCCAACGCCGTTTCCGGCAGAATTTGTTTTCGCTGTAATGGTTTTTCGTTTTCGCCGACAGGCATTTTGCTGATATTAACCGGTAAATCAATAAACGTAGCACCTGGTTTTTCGCGTTCTGCATATTTGAATGCCAAACGGGTAATTTCAGCCATTGTGTCCGGACGAACAACTGTATAAGCCCGGCGGGTAATCGGTTCAAACATGGCACGCAGATCTAAATATTGATGGGCTGTAATGTGCATTTTATCTGTGCCAACCTGACCGGAAATAGCGACGAGCGGAGCACCGTCGCAGTCAGCATCGGCAACGCCGGTAATTAAGTTCGTAGCACCAGGACCGAGAGTTGCCATGCAGACACCGGCCTTACCGGTTAAACGGCCATATACATCGGCCATAAATGCAGCGCCTTGTTCATGGCGAACCGTAATAAATTCGATTTTGGAATGTGTTAACGCTTCCATGACGGCCAGATTTTCTTCCCCAGGGATACCGAAGATATAATGAACGCCTTCTTCTTCGAGGCATTCGACGAGCAACTGGGCCGTATTGCGTACTTGTTTTGTTTCTTCCATCATATATCTCCTTTATATATAAAACAATTCTTTGTACCTTTTCCGTATTATAGTATGTGAAAACAAATTTTTCAATTTCGATATATGAAATTTAATATAATTTTAATATTTGATTTTGTTGAGATATAGCTTTTTATTACCATAGAAATGGCGTAATACTGGTGCTTTTTCAAGATTTTTTTTGCTGAAAAACCTTGAAAAATAATTTCTGTATATAAAAATAAATTTTATAACAAGAAAAAATATAGCATACATGAGGTGAATGTTGTGAATATATTAATTAGTGCCTGCTTATTAGGTGTATATTGTCGGTACGATGGCAATATCAAAACATATGCAACGGTGTTGCCGTTATTGCAGCAATCTAACATCCATTTGATTCCCCTTTGTCCGGAACAAGCTGGCGGATTGGCAACACCGAGGAAACCGGCAGAACGACAGGGAAACCGAGTAGTTACTTGCGACGGACGGGATGTCACAAAAGAATACCAAAAAGGGGCTGTCCAAGCACTCTATTTGGCACAGTTGTTTCATTGCCGATATGCTGTACTTAAGGAAAAAAGTCCTTCTTGCGGAAGTGGTGCTGTGTATGACGGTACATTTACCCGAACCTTGCGAGAAGGCGATGGGGTAACGGCTGCGTTACTACGTTCTCATGGTATTGCTGTCGT
>CALBLM010000008.1 GCA_937895695.1 uncultured Megasphaera sp. | reverse complement strand
CCTGCGCCAAAAAACGGCAGAATAGCTGATAATAATTCCATATTCTGTTTTCAGCCCTTTCTTATTTCAAATGATGGCTGCCGCGTTCTGTCATAGGAATACCTTCTTTACAAAGAGGGCAGTTATCCGGCTGATAGGTCGGAACCGTCAAATGAAGCAATGCTTGAACTTTATCTTTCGGGACGCCAAACTCAGCTTTGCCGCCACTGCGATCGACCAAAAGGCCTACACCAACGATAACGCCGCCTGCTTTTTTAACTACATTGACAACTTCCTGAACCGAACCGCCAGTCGTAACAATGTCTTCAACGATAAGGACGCGTTCACCCGGTTCGATATGGAAACCACGGCGAAGAGTCATCACGCCTTTTTCACGTTCTGTAAAAATAGCACGGGTTCCTAATGCTTTACCAACTTCATGAGCCAGCAAGATACCGCCAGTCATTGGTCCCATAACAGTCTGTACATTTTGATCTTTAAACCGTTCTGCTAATTCCTTGCAAAGCTTTTCGGTATATTCCGGATGCTGCAATACATTGAATTTTTCAACATACAACGGGCTGTGAAGACCGGATGTAAGAAGGAAATGTCCTTCCAATACAGCTTTCGTGTCTACTAATAATTGTTTTACTTCTGCTTCTGTCATCATAACGTACTATACCCCCTGAATTTCTGCTAAAATTTTACGTACTGCTTCTTGCGGATTATCTGCCTTCGTAATAGGACGACCGATAACCAAATGAGACGCGCCGTCCTTCAGTGCCTGAGACGGTGTGGTAAACCGTTTCTGGTCATTGGCAACGGCAAAAGACGGTCGAATTCCTGGTGTGACAATCAAGAAATCCGGACCATTCATTTCTCGAATCGCCTTGGCTTCATACGGTGAAGAAACAGTACCATCTACGCCGGCTTCTTTGGCAAGTTTTGCCAAACGCTGTACCGTTTCGGCAATACTGTATTTGCCGCCAATTTCCTGCCAGCCCTGTTCATCAATACTGGTCAATACGGTAACAGCCAACAACTTTGGTCGTTCGATGCCCAATTTGGCAGCTTCATCATGTACGGCGTCTGCAGCTGCTGCCATCATGGCTTTACCGCCAGTACCATGGAGTGTCATCAAATCGGCACCCAAACGTGTCAGTGCTCGAATGCTCTGTCCTACGGTGTTCGGAATATCATGTACTTTCAAATCCAAAAATACATGTTTACCCTGGTCTTTTAAATACCGTACGGCATCCGGTCCGGCACTGTAAAACAATTCCATGCCGACTTTATAAAAAGAAACACTGTCTCCCAATACTTCTACAAGCTTTTTCATGTCCTCCAACGAATGGACATCTAAAGCAGTAATAATGCGATTATCTGCCATTGGTAAACCTCCTTATGGATATATAGGCATATCTAATTTATTATGTCATTTTTTATATAGGCTGTCAACGACTGATAGTGTCTGCACTAGACTGGCGAGTAAGAAAATAAGGGAAAATTATATAAAAAAGGACTGCAACAAAATGAGGACGTTAAATCTATTTTGTTACAGTCCTTTTGTCATACTGTTTTACATATCTTCTTCTGCTATTTCGCAAAGAATATGACCAATCATAATATGCATTTCTTGGGCTCTTGCCGTGGTTTTAGCCGGAACGGCCAAGCAAATATCGCATTGCTCTTTCATTTTGCCACCGCCGATAGCGGTCATGCCAATAACCTGCATGTTTTTGGTTCGTGCTTCACCAATCGCCTGCAATACGTTGGCACTATTGCCGGATGTAGAAATACCGACGAGGATATCACCCGGTTCACCCAATGCCTGTACTTGCCGACGAAACACCGTTTCATAGCCGTAGTCATTTGCGACAGCTGTCAAAATAGACGTATCTACGGTCAAGGCAATGGCCGGAAAGGCGCGCCGTTCTTTTTGAAAACGGCCGACAATTTCTGCGGCTAAATGCTGGGCATCGGCTGCGCTGCCGCCGTTGCCGCAAAAAAGAATTTTATGGCCTGTCATTAGTGCTTTCTTGACCATCATTCCTGCCGCTTCGATATCAGGCAAGAGTTCCTTCGTCGCTGCCAGGACTGCTTCGTGTTCTTGTATGCGTTGTGCTGCAATCGTCATGATATGGTACCCCCTTCTATCATATTATATAAAACTATTATGTCACACAGGCTTATGATTCATTGTCATCTACAACGCGAATTTCTCCAGTATGGGGATGAATCACCATACCGTAAATCGACAAGGTATGCGGTAAGTACGGATTATTCCGCAGACATTGGACGGTATGACGCACGGATTCATCTACATCACCGATAGAATCAGCCCACGCCTGCAGTCGCGGACGAACGGTTTCAATAGTTGCCGATTCAATGCCTTCATCAGACATTTTTTGGCACAAGCTGTCGGCCGTTGTCTTGAGCATACCGCAATCATCATGTCCCATGACAATAATATCGTGGACATGCAGTTCATATACGGCTACCATGAGACTACCTATGACGCTGTCAAAATCTTCAAAGGCCGTATTACCAGCTACTTTGATGATTTTCGCTTCGCCGCGACGCAATCCCATTGCCGGTTCGAGGAAATCCAACAGACGCGTATCCATACAAGTCAGGACAGCTAAGTTGCGATTCGGATATTTACTGACAACTTCCAAGCCGCCGTGCATCAACGTCTTTGCAACAAATGTATGATTTGCCTTGGTAATTTGATCTGCCAAAAGAGACATACCTGTACCTCCTAGTCTTTTGCTGCCTGCAGAAGGCGAACAGCGCGAACATATTCATCGATAGCTAAGGCCGTTTTTTTGCCTTCCCGCATGGCCAATACGACCGTCTGCGGTTTGTGAACAATATCGCCGGCTGCAAACACACCGACACGACTCGTCATGCCATACGGTGTTTCTTTCACAGCAATATATCCATCATCGTTCGCATCGACGCCAAACGATACAACAACGCTTTTTTCAGGTTTATTTCCAATGGCTGCAATAATTTTATTAGCCGGTACAATGCCAAATTCACCGGTCGGCACCATGGTCGCATCTTCCAAAATCTGCTGTTTTTCATATTTCAAGCCTTCAACATGCGTCGTTCCAACAACAGCTTTCGGTGCCGAATAAAACTGAAATTGTACGCCATCAGCTTTTGCTTCTTCATATTCCGACGGCAAACACTTCATATTTTTTTCAGCCCGGCGATATACAATTTTGACTTCCGCACCCAATCGCAATGCCGTGCGTGCTGCATCAATGGCAACATTGCCGGCACCGACGACAATTACTTGATCGCCTTTTTGAATCGGCAAATTTTCTATTTTTTCTTCACCGAACTGTACATTCTGAACTTGTACAAGAAATTGTTCGGCATTGACAACGCCTTCAACAGCATCGTTGTCTACACCCAAGCTCCAAGCATCCATCGTACCGACGCCAACGAAAACAGCATCAAACTGCTGTTGCAATTCATCCATGGTTTTATCTGTACCAATTTTAGTTTTGTACTGTATAGAAACACCCATTTTTTCTAATACATCGGCTTCCCGTTCCACAATTTCTTTATGCAGGCGAAATGTAGGAATACCGTAAGTCGTTGTGCCGCCGGCATGAGAAGATGCTTCAAATATGGTCACATCGTAATCACGCAATGCCAGTTCGCGAGCTGCTGCCAAGCTGGCTGGGCCACTGCCAATTAAGGCTACACGTCCGCTTGTTTTCTTGCTGACATGAATCGGCAAAAAGCCGCCATCAATGGCCATATCGGCAACAAATCGTTCCAGCTTGCCAATTTCTATATGCTGTCCTTTTTTACCAAGAACGCAGGAACCTTCACATTGTTTTTCCCGTGGACATACACGGCCACAAATTGCCGGTAAATCACTTTGCTGATAAATATGTTCTACTGCTTCACCAAGATTTCCTTTGGTCAACGCATGAATAAACTGGGGAATTTCATTGGCAATAGGGCAGCCTTTCTGACATTGCGGAACCTTACAATTCAGACAGCGTTTTGCTTCTGTAATAGCTTCGGCTAAGGTATAATCAGCATCATGAAGAACTTCTTCATGGAAAGAAATCAAAGGATTGTTTGTCTTGGACATAGACAGATACCGCCTTTCATTATGATATGTATAGTTACTATAATCTCACTTTGAATCACTTGTTACGATAGTATTTATTTTTCAAAAAAAAATGGTGCGCCCAAGATGACTCGAACATCCGACACGCAGTTTAGGAAACTGCTGCTCTATCCAGCTGAGCTATGGGCGCACAGTAATGCTACACGCTATTTATGATAGCATGAAATCCCAAAAAAAGAAAGATATTTTCCTTTCTTGCATCACTGGCCGGCCTTATTTATAATATAATGATTATATGTATTTATTAAACGAAAGAAGGAATTTCATGATTGAATTAGATACACTGGCAACAGAACAGCAAAACAATGCCAGTCAAGGAATTGACGCTGTATCTACGCTGGATATGGTGCGAATTATCAATGAAGAAGATACGAAAGTTGCTGCCGCAGTCGGTGCCATTGCTCCGGCCATTGCCCAAGCCATTGACCTAATTACGGCCCATTTACGTGATGGCGGCAGACTATTTTATATGGGTTCCGGCACATCTGGACGTCTAGGAATTCTCGATGCCGTCGAATGTCCGCCAACATACAGCACAGACCCCGAACTCGTACAAGGTCTCATTGCCGGCGGCTACGATGCTATCTTCCGTGCCCGCGAAGGAGCCGAAGATTCGCCGCAATTTGGCGAAACAGACCTAAAATCTCATCATATTACTAGCCGTGACGTCGTCGTTGGTCTGAGTGCCTCCGGACGGACGCCATATGTTGTCGGCGGCTTATCCTATGCTCAGTCTATCGGAGCCGCAACGATTTCAATCGATTGTTCCCCCCATTCTCCCATTGCCGCATATGCACAGATTGATTTATGCGCCCTTGTCGGGCCGGAAGTAATTACCGGTTCCACGCGCATGAAAGCCGGTACAGCTCAAAAAATGATTCTCAACATGCTTTCGACAGGAACGATGGTAAAATTAGGAAAAGTCTACGGCAATCTCATGGTCGATGTAAAATCGTCCAATCAAAAACTGGAAGAACGGGCACGACGCATCGTAATGACAGCAACAGGTTGTTCTCGTGATATCGCCATGCAGGCACTGCAGCAATGTCACGGGCAAGCAAAAACAGCTATTGTCATGATAAAAAATCAGTGTTCTGCAACAGATGCCGCAACAGCATTGAAGAACGCTGATGGATATCTTCGCCAAGCATTACAGCAGGCAGACAAGGAGGATTGCTGATGGATTATGAAAAATTGGCCCGCGACATTTATACCCTCGTAGGGCCATCGGATAACGTTACACAAGTCTATCATTGTATGACCCGTTTGCGTCTGCATGTGAAAGAAGAACATTTTACAAAAGAACAACTTACCGCTATTTCCGGCGTACTAGGTGTCAACAAATCCGGCGATGAATGGCAGATTGTCGTCGGACCGGGAAAAGCGGGGCACGTAACAACCGCATTTAAAGCCTTGTTAACCCAACCTGCGCCACCTGCTTCTTCTACGGCTTCCTCATCGGTAACAACCCTTGCCAAACAAGCCAGTGTTGGCGATGGAAAAGCATTGCATGATACTATTCGACAAAAAAATGCTACGCCTGTTAAATTGGCCTTAAAGAAAATTTCACAAATTTTTACACCCATTATTCCAGCATTTATTGCTTGCGGATTGATTACAGGTATTCTCAACATAATCATAAAAGCGGACCCGTCATTCGCCTCTCTGCCATTTGTTCAAATGTTGGCAGTTGCCGGCAATGCCGTATTTTTCGGTTTAAATATCTTTGTCGGCATCAATAGTGCCAAACTATTTGGTGGATCGCCAATGCTTGGCGGTGTTATGGCCGCCATTCTCAGTCATCCTATGTTAACGCAGATTATGATGTGGGACAGTCCGCTCATTCCCGGACGCGGCGGTATTATTGCCGTCGTACTGGTTGTACTGTTTTCTTCTTATATAGAAAAAAAATTGCATCATTTCGTACCGGCTATATTCGATTTATTTATCACGCCCCTCGTAACGGTTTTGCTTTCTACCTTCGTGGCCCTCTGTGTATTTCAGCCTATTGCCGGCATGATTTCGGAAGCCATTGGCATGGCCGCTACAACGTCTATTGCTGCCGGCGGTGCCGTAACAGGCTTTGTTCTGGGCGGTACCTTTCTACCCATGGTCATGTGCGGCGTGCATCAGGGGTTGACGCCAATTCATGCTGAACTGCTCTCGCAATATGGCGTCAATATCTTATTGCCTATCCTGGCTATGGCCGGTGGCGGTCAAGTCGGGGCTTCTCTAGCCGTATATGTCAAAACCAAGAATAAGACACTACGTAAAACCATTGCCTCTGCATTGCCCGTTGGTATTATGGGAATTGGCGAACCACTGATTTATGGCGTTACACTGCCCCTTGGCAAGCCGTTTATCGGTGCCTGCATTGGCGGAGCCGCTGGGGGTGCTGTACAAGCAGCATACATGGTTGGTTCTACCTCCATGGGAATTTCCGGTCTCCCTTTAACGCTCAGTACCAATCACATGCTAATATACCTCGCTGGTTTATGTACATCGTACATCGTCGGTTTTATTATTACTTGGATTGTCGGTTTTGATGATCCGACATGCTAAAGGAGGCTGATTATGTATACAGGTATTTCCTTGTATCCCGGATTGGACGACACGCCAAAAGAGCATCTTTCCCTGTTACAGCAAGCTGCTGCCCTCGGTATCCATCGCTTATTTACGTCTTTTCATATTCCTGAAGCCAATACAACTTCCCTTCGCCAAGAACTGCATACCTTACTGGCTGCTGCTCGTTCGTATGATATGGATGTCATTGCCGATATTTCGCCGCAAACGACAGCGTTATTAGGAATAGATATCCAACAACCTCAGACACTACTCAACCTGGGCATTACGACAGCTCGCCTAGATTACGGATTTAGTATGGAAAAAACAGCGCTCTTCAGCCGTATCATGCCCATTCAGCTCAATGCTTCTACCTTGAGACCATCTGATATACAGACCCTGCAAGATGCCGGTGCTGATTTTTCACACATCGACTGCCTGCACAATTTCTACCCCCGCCCGTACACCGGCTTGAGTCCAACGTATGTACTACAGCAAACACGCTGTCTCCAAGAAAAAGGGCTATCTGTTGGTGCATTTATTGCCAGTCAATCCGGTCGCCGCGGCCCGCTCTATGAAGGATTACCGACACTAGAAATGCATCGCAAACTAGATGTCAGCCTTGCCAGCCGGCATTTAGCCGCCATGGGCATGCAGTCCGTATTCATCGGTGATTCGCAGCCTACAGCCAAGGAATTAGAATCGCTCGCTCGTACGGGCCGAGAAGATAAAAACGTCGTCGTCCTCAAAGCTCGACTGTTAAGTCGTGAACCGGCTATTCGTGACTTATTATCGTACACCTTTACGGCACGGCTCGACGCTGCACAAGATGTCATTCGCGCGCAGGAAAGCCGCAGCCATATCGGCAGTCATATCATTGCCACCGACGGCCCGCAGCGTCCGCTGCAGTATGGCGACATTACCATTGACAACCAAGGCTTCCAACGCTATATGGGAGAAGTACAAATCATACAAAACCCACTGCCGGCAGAGCCGCGTACCAATATTGCGGCCCGCATTCTGCCGGAAGAACAATTTTTACTATCCTACATCACACCGGGTCGAAAATTCCGATTTGAATGGATTCGATAAAAAAACGATGGGAACATAAATCATCATGTTTCCATCGTTTTTTACACACTATTAACTGCTTTTTGTATTGAGCAGTACGACAGCTCCTAAAATACATGCTATACCGCATCCATGCCATACAGACATCGTTTCATGAAACACGACAACGCCTATAATCGTAGACGTCAGCGGTTCTACAGAAGCCAAAATAGAAGCTTTTCCGGTTTCCATATAATGTAGTGCCGTCGTGTACAAAATAAACGGCAATGCTGTCGATACCAATCCCAAACAAAGAAATAAGATTCCCCCTTGAGGAACTGCGATAAAAATATCCACCATCGTCTGTATATGAGAAAAACCGGTAAGTCCTGCAGACGCAACACAAAAAGTCCAAGTCGTAACCGTCATAGGACTGTATTTAGTCAATGCATACCGCCCAAATATAGAATATAACGCATATCCCAGTCCTGCCCCTAATCCTGCCAATATACCGGATATATTTAACTGCCCTATTCCTAATCCGCTAACAAATACACATCCTACGAAAGACAAAGCCAAGCAAATCGCTTTACGCATCGTAAATGACTCTTTAAATAAGATAACAGACAATATCATGACAATACTCGGTGCCGTGTATAACAGAATGGCTGCCATAGACAACGTAGTCAGTTCCATCGCCGTAAAATAACAAACATTAAAAAATACAATACTGCATAAGCCGGTTCCCAAAAACATCCAACTATCCCGCCATGAAATCGCCAATTGCCGCGGTGATTGACACAACATCGTCAGCACCATAACAACGGCTGTCACCAAGGAACGACCAAAGGTAATCTGTATCGGCGAAAATCCCAATGCCGCTAATTGTTTGGAAAATAATCCAATAATCCCCCAACAAATGCCTGCCCCGATGACCAACAAAGGTGCCGTTTGCTTCTGAATCCCTTTCATATTGCTCCCCCTCTCTGCGCTAATAGCATCATGTCTCACTTCTTATTGCTGTTATAATGAAATTACGTTAATACAGCATAGTATTTTTTTATCGTACAAGATTTTCTGTGTATTGTAAACACCATATGGTTCGCCTAAGTATAAAATATGGTATAATAAAAATAAATTTTGCTTCGGTATTTCTTTTATAAAGGAGAAGTCATCATGCATTGTCAATTTTTAACATACCGTATGGCCGTATTGGCCGTTTGCTTAGGTATTGGCACCACATGCCTGCCTGCTGTGCCAACCCAGGCCTTTGACATCGGAACGATTATCGGCGTAGGTGCAGAGTATGTCCAACTGAACAAGCAACTGAATTATTTGGACAACGAAGGACGCGGCGAGTTTATGAAACAGCTGAAAGAAAAATACGGCGTTAATCAGGACGCACGCGCTAACGCAATGACGCATCGAGTGATCAACAACTTATCCTATGCCATTGCCCAAACAGATTCATCCATTACGAAAAAGCCCTATCAGTATTTTGTCAATAACGATACGAGTTTTAATGCCTTTTGCACGATTGGTCATACTATCAGCGTCAATATCGGCTTATTCGACCCCCTCAACTACAATGAAAATGAAGTTGCCTTTGTTTTAGGGCATGAAATGGGACATGGCCAAAAAAATCACACCATTCAAGGTATAAAAAAATCAATGCCTCTCAGCATATTAACTTCGCTAGCCGGTTCTGGTGCATCCCAACTGGGGGCTGCGATTATTTCGCAAATCGGCACAGCCAATCTCATTACGAAACCAATGGAAGAACAAGCGGACGCCTTGGGGTTTGATTATGCCGTAAACGCAGGCTATAATCCCGGTGGCGGCGCAGCACTTTGGCAACGCATGCTCGATAAGGGCGGCGATGTCAAAACTAGCGGCGTCATGGCGTTATTTAATGATCATCCGACAACCGTAAGCCGCCGTAATACCAACAGCACCATGGTTACTAATTGGAGCAATGGCGTTGTCAAGGTTAATGCTGATACCGGGATGATTTCGATTCACGGCAAAGATTGGTATACACCAGCTAGTATGTCATCGATGAGCGGTAAAGAACGGGCTTATCTGATTGCCGGGAATCTTTCTGCTGTATATCATCAATCAAAAACTCCTAAAAGCCAAGTATACGTCAATACGAACAACGTATTATGCATTGGCCCACAGCCCATTGTCGATTTAAGCCCGGAAAAACAACCTACCCAAATTACCCAGCGTCTTCGTCAATTATTATAAAAACTTATGCAGGAGGAACGTATCGTATTATGGAACATGAAATGAAACTCGCCGTTGTCATCGATGCCGAAAATATTTCCAATAAATATATCGATGTCATTTTATCAGAAGCCAACAACCTCGGCGATGTAATTTATAAACGTATTTATGGCAACTGGACGACACCACAAATGTCTTCATGGCGCAATACCATATTAGACAACGCTATTCAGCCTGTACAGCAGTACAGCAACACCATTCGCAAAAACTCATCAGATTCTGCATTAATTATCGACACCATGGATTTACTATACCAAAGTAACTTAGATGGCTTTTGCATCGTTTCTTCAGATAGTGACTTTACCCGTCTAGCATCTCGGCTCCGAGAATCGCAAAAATATGTCCTCGGTATGGGAGAAAGCAAAACGCCTCGTTCCTTCATCTCTGCATGCAACAAATTTCTCTATTTAGACGTACTACTGGAAGAAGCGGAAGAAAATGAAACCGAAGACATCGCTTCAAAATCCGCGGCATCCGATGATGTTGCTGCCGCTTCCCGCATCTCTGCCTATGAAAAAACGCCGGGTAAAGATTTCTTTACCATAAAACAAGCCTTGATTAAGCTGACAGAAGAAAATTCTGACGACAACGGCTGGATTTTTTCCGGTACCTTAGGCAATCTGCTGAGTAAACAATTCTCTGATTTTGATGTCCGTAATTTTGGATATAAAAAATTTGTGCCATTCATTGAATCCCTGCGCATTTTTGATGTTAATACAATTACAGATGATAAAAACAAAACGGTTAAGCATAACTATTTCAAATTAAAACCGTTGCCCTATCAAACGGACAAACGCACACACCATATCCATAAACATTATCGCTAACACATATCAGTAAAAAAGCGCAAATAGAAATCGCTGTACGTTCTATTTGCGCCTTTTTGATGCCTATTGTACAATAAAAACAAATCTATCAGGAGGAATTTGATATGGCAGCAGACAATCCATTACAAGCGCTGCAAGCACTAGCGCACCACAAACCTATCGGCACGATTTCTATTGCCGCCGATTTGGCAAACGACAATTTAAACAGCATCTGCCGCTTCGCGCTCTCTTGGATTGCCAATGGCAAAGTGCAAGGTATTTCCTATCTAATAAAACCACCGTCCGATGAATTTACCTTTCCCAAAGTCACGCCGGATATGGTCGCCGAGCATTCGTCATTTGCCGATGTTTGGGATACAGAAATCCATCCCATACTGTGTGAGTCACTGCTGTCGGCCTATCAGTCAGAACACCTATTTTTAGCTATCAAAGCAAGTTATGAAGCCAGTGGCAAACCGTTTGTCATGGATGATGTATATATACGAGATCTGCGTTTTTTAGCTGTCACATATTTATCAGATTTAGGAAATCCTTCGTTTACATCTATCATGCATTATATGAAAATTCCCGTTGATTTAGACGATGCCCTCAGCCGTGCCATGGGCTGTGCCTGCGGTCTGAATTGGCTGGAACGACTGTTTCCGGTCAGTAATTACGGCATACCCTTATCTTCTATCATGGCCGGTGCTTTGCGGCCGCCTTCACCGGAAGAACAACAAGCGCAGCACGACGCAGATAATAAAAAATACAGCCGTTGGGTCTATTATACAAAAGTATGCTTTATTCCCTTTGTACTATTATGTACCCTTCTCACCGGGTATTATCTGCACCGGTATCATGAACTGCATCGGACAGACGTTGATTTTTCTGCGTATTCAACAACTGAAATACCGTCAAAGGAATCGGAAACGAATAAGCTGCCCCCTCTGGATAGGAATGCCTCCTATATCATGCTGCGAGGTACGTATATCTTACCTCATAAAGAACATATTCCTGATTTTCTGCAAGCTGTTAAAGAACAGAATGTCGAAAAAATCCGCACCATGGTACGCGCTGATATGGTCATCGTTTTTGCCGGACCTACACAAATTCAAGTCACCGGCGATACGGAACCGAGTGGATTCGTGCCTGTTAAAGTAGTCAGCGGAGAATATGAAAATACTACAGGCTATGCACCGTACAGCATGCTTTCCCAACAATAGCAACACCGCCGCATGATGAAATCAGTCATCATACGGCGGTGTTTTTTATTCTTATACGAACAAATCAATCGTATTTTAGGTTATTACCGTTCTTTAATTGCTTTAATAATTCGCTGCAAGCCCGTCTGAATAATCGACCGTGGCATAGCGAGATTTAAACGAATATATCCTTTCGCATTATCTACAAAGAGAGCATTCCCACCTTCCAAGAGAACACCAGCTTTATTTGCCATGAAATCAGGAATATTTTCTACATCGCCCAAATAGGGATTCATATTAACCCAAGCCAAATACGTTGCCTGTGGAATTTGGAAGGTAATCTTTGGAAGTTCTTTAGCAAACGTATCTTTAACAAATTGGAAATTACCATCCAAATACGTTTTCAGTTGGTCAAGCCATTCGAAACCATGTTCATAGGCTGCCGTATGGGCTGCAATAGACAAGGGATTTAAGTTCATAGCATATGCATTCGTTGATGCAATATACAATTTTCTTAATTCTTTATCTCGAATAATGATTTCAGCAAACATCATCCCTGCCATATTAAAGCACTTGGAAGCGGACGTGCAAACAACTAATTTATCATAATCCGGCATGATTTTTGCCATAGGAATATGACGGACACCTTGACGAAGAATATCACAATGGATTTCATCACTAATAATCCAAAGATTATGCTTCTTAACAATGGCTGCTACTTTTTCCAATTCTTCCTGTGTCCAAACACGACCTGTCGGATTCTGTGGATTGCACCAAATCAGCAGTTTTGCAAACGGATTGGCTGCATCCCGTTCCAATGCATCAAAATCAATCGTCCAATTGCCTTGATCATCACAAATCAGTTTATTGTGAATTGCCTGTTTATGCCGTTCATCAATTGGATGCTGGAAATACCCATAGGCCGGCGTATTGATAATGGCATAGTCATGATCACCTAAGATAAGGTCAACCAACGTATACAATGCCGGAATAATTCCTAAGGAAAAACAAATGTCTTCTTTAGGATAGGTCCAATCATACATCTTCTTATTCCATGCATTATATGCTTCATAAAAATCCGGTTCGAAAACCTGGCTATACCCAATAATCCGTTTATCTGCACGATCTTTAATCGCTTGAATAATAGCCGGACACATGGCAAATTCCATATCCGCTACCCACATACGAACAAATTCATCATCTTTAAAAGGAAATTTCTTTTTTCCTTCAAAGTCATTAAAAATGTAACCGCGGAATCCATCCGTATTCATAGCATTTGTATGATATCTATTAACGATTTCATCAAAATTATACTGCATCCTAAGACCTCCTGTTTCTATCGTAAACTATGAAGATATAGTTAGCATATCAAGTTATGTGTAGAGGGTCAACTCCCCAATAATTTCTTAAAACGAAACAAATTCAGTCAATTTGTTTCGTTTCAATAGATTTTTCGTAGTAAATACTGATATACTATAGCAAGAACAGTTTCATTTGCTGTATCATCATATTTCTAAGAAACAAGGTGATGTCTATGTCCCATATAGCTAAAGAAATCGGTTTAAAAATAAAATTACTGCGTAAGCAAAAAGGACTGACACTGCAAAACCTGGCCGATGCAATTTGCAAAAGCAAGGCGACTGTATCCAAATACGAAACAGGACAAATTATGTTAGATATTGATACATTATATGATATTGCCGATGTACTAGCAGTCAGCGTAGACCAATTATTATATTATCGCGCCGTTGCCGAGGCAACGCCGCTTCATACGAATGTTCCCAATTTTTTCAAAAACCAAAACTGTTTTTATATGTATCTCTTTGATGGGCGCAACAACTCGGTCATGCGCAGCGTCATCAATGTACTTCATATGATAAACGGCGATAGGCATCGATATAAAACGGAAATGTTCATGAATGTCCCTGATTTAAATACATATCAAATCTGCGAAAATACCTATACGGGAACGATGACGCATTATGACGCACTAACGAATTTAACCTTTCAAAACTGCAACACGCCGATGGAGCAGTATTCTATTAATATTCTCGCCTCTTTCTTGGATGCTCCTGCCAAATGGGGATTGGCATTCGGCATTTCGACCCGTCCGCTCATGCCCATTGCCGCAAAAATTCTGCTGACGAAAAAGCCTCAACAAGAGACCCCTTCCTTTATTCACCAACTGCGCGTTTCTAAGGAAGATATTCGACTGTTAAAACTGTACAATATGTTTTCGATTATTGGTTAGGTATGCAAAATATTGTGTTTATCCATGTAAATAAGACATCATTCAGCATATTATGTTGCGCTAAACGCATGCTCAATATGCCTTTGTCAGAAAAACTCCTACAAAAAAATCAGATTTTTTCCGCTACCGTTGTTATATTTTATTTATTATACTAAACATAACAATGAAAACGAAAGGAGTTTTGTATTATGTTAAACCTATTGTTTCAGTTTTTTAAAACCGGTCCGGATATTGCCCAAATCGCCGATTCTGCTGTCGTAAAGAAAAAATTCAACAGCATGCGTTGGCGCGTATTCGCTTCCATTACGATTGGCTATGCCTTTTATTACATTATTCGTCAAAGTTATTCCGTTATCAAGAAGCCCCTTCTCGCATCGGGTATCGTAACGCCGACAGAAATCGGGATTATCGGTTCTATCTTCTTCGTTACTTATGGACTTGGCAAATTTACCAACAGTTTCCTTGCCGACCGCATGAATAATAAACGTTTCTTTTCGTTCGGTCTTTTTATTTCTTCCCTCACAATGGTTGGCATGGGTTTGGTAAACTCCTTTATTCCGTTGGCCATACTTTGGGGGCTCAACGGATGGTTCCAATCCTACGGTGCCGGTCCGTCTATCGTTTCCCTCAATCAGTGGTTTAGTAACAAACAGCGCGGCACGTTATACGGCGTATGGTTTACGAGTCACAACCTCGGTTCGTCCTTTGCTTATTTTGCCATTGCCGCTATCGTTTCCGCCTATAACTGGTCCATGGGCTTTATTGCGGCCGGTATTATTTCGCTTGTCGGTACCATCTTTATTTATTTTGGCATGAGCGATCGTCCGGAAACGCAAGGTCTTCCCAATGGAGCTGTATATTATGGTGAAAAAACACAAGAACAAATCGATGCCGAAAAGAACAAATCTGTCGGTTCTATGCAATGGAATGCCGTTGTAAAAAATCCGGCTGTTTGGATTCTTGGTCTTTCTTCCTTATGTGTATACATTGCTCGCTATGCTGTTGAAAGCTGGGGCGTTGTCTATTTGACATCGCAAAAAGGCTACGACATCATGGGGGCTGCCGGCGTTATGGCGTACATGCAGGTCGCTGGTATTTTCGGTGCTCTCCTTTGCGGATTAGTATCGGATAAATTCTTTAACCACAAACGAAATGCTCCGGCCCTCATTTATGGGATTTTGTATTCCTTATCGATTGCCGGCTTCGTTTGGGCGCCGCAGTCCTTTACAATGGACATGTTCTGCATGACCTTCTATGGATTCACCATGGGCGCATTGGTATGTTATATGGGCGGCTTGATGGCTGTTGATATTGTTCCTAAACGCGTGACCGGTGCTGCCATGGGCATGATTGGTCTGTTAAGTTATGCCGGTGCTGCTATTCAGGAATTTATCACTGGTAAACTGATGACGATTACTGTCGTTGGCGGCGAAAAAGTATACGATTTCGGGTATGCTACAGAATTCTGGGTTGGCGCAGCCGTCGTTTCTACCTTATTGGCACTTCTCGTTTGGAATGCCAAACCGAAGGAAGATTAATTTTGTTTTCTCTCTTTTATCCTATATAGATGGAATCTCCCATTCCATCACTAAACACGCTTCACGTGTATTGCTGCCGCAGTACGTCGAAAGCGTGTTTTTTTTTATCGTATTGCTATACCTCTATCACCAACATACAGCCTATGGTACAATATAATTAATTATACAAAAGGAGACTTACGATGAATTGGAGACGAATCGTTCAACGTACTGTATTTCTTGGTACCATGGGGCTGCTGATGCTTTGCAGCGGCTGTAGTCAGCCCCAAGGGTATATCAATTTTGAAAAAAGTCAAACACCGGCCCCTACTACAGAAGTATCGGCAGAAAAACCGCTTCGCATTGCCTTTGCTTCCGTCATGTCCCCCAAAGAAACACGGCAATCCTATCAAGTACTCGTCAATTACATTTCACAAAAGCAACAACGCCCGGCTGTACTGTTGCAACGTCGAACCTATGCTGAATTAAATAAACTAATGGCCGACGGCGATGCCGACATCGCGTTTTTTTCTACCGGTGCCTATGCGGCCTATCACGGGCAGACCCCCATTGAACTGTTAGCTATGGTTCAAACGCACGGTTCTATCTTATATCAGACCTATCTAATCACCGCCGTTGACAGCAACATCACTGATTTTAGTCAATTACAAGGAAAAGTATTTGCCTTTACAGACCCTCTCAGTTATTCCGGCAAACAGGCTGTCGATTTTTTATTATACAAGAAAGGGCTGACATCAGAAACGTATTTTAACCGTTTCTTTTATACGTATAATCATGATAAATCTATTTGGGCTGTTGCCAATCACTTAGCCGATGGAGCCAGCATTGACAGTCAAATTTATGATTTTGTCATGCAGACAAATCCTCAGCTTTGTAAAAAAACACGAATTTTTGCTACCCTTCCGGACGCGCCTACCGGCCCGGTCGTCATACGTCGTGATTTACCGGAAACCGATAAAGACCAACTGCGCCAGCTATTTTACACGATGGACCAAAATCCGTCACTGCATGAAGCCTTAGGTCGGGCATTAATTGACAAGTTTGTTGCGCCCCAACCGAAGCTATATGACCAGTTACGTCAGGCCTATACACTACGACCCCATTTAGCAGGAGAATAGTATGAGAAATTACAGTTTATATGTAAAATTTAATGTTCTGATTGTTGGAACTATCTTTATATGCGGTCTGTTGATTAGCCTGATTCTTTTATATACGACCAGTTCGGAAATGGAACATGAACTGGATAAATCCGGAATGGAAATCGGTCAATCTATGAGTTCGACGATTAGCAATGCTATTTTGCTAGACGATACCTTTGCGCTAACAGAACAATTAATTCATATGAAAACGATGAATGAACAGACGCGATATATTATTGTATCCCACCCAAATGGAACTATACTGGCCAGTACGTTTACGGATGGTATACCGCAAGGACTTCCGCTTACTCGCACGCCTCATCCTAACGTCGATGCGGACGTCATAACGTATAACAGTAATGAAGGCTATATTCGCGAAATTATATATCCCATCGACAATGGCCTCATTGGCTATTTCCGCATTGGCTTAACAGAAAAACCCATGATGCAACTCATGCGCAAACGATTTTTAGAAATGATTACGCTTATTCTATGTATTTGCCTGCTTGCATCTTGGCTGGCTACCCGCTATGCCTATACGTTTTTAAAGCCGATTCAACTTATGGTCACTGCAGTCCGGCAAATTAGCCGTGGCAACTATCAAGTTACCGTCCCTGCTACAACCACTGATGACGTTGGACGCCTGGCAAAAGCATTCAACAGCATGGTACAGCGTTTATCTGTCAAAGATGAAGAAAATCTGCGTTTGGTTGCGGCCTTGCAAGAAAAAGAAAAGTTACGGTTACGTCTCATTCAGCAACTATTCACGGCCCGCGAAGACGAACGGCGGCGTATCTCCCGTGAACTCCATGACGAAACCAGTCAGTCTATGGTCGCTATTCTTTCCTATT
This sequence comes from uncultured Megasphaera sp., assembly GCA_937895695.1. GTDB lineage: Bacteria > Bacillota > Negativicutes > Veillonellales > Megasphaeraceae > Megasphaera. The sequence goes on along the minus strand of CALBLM010000008.1, from coordinate 8,623 downwards.
TGCGCATCATTATGGATCGGACAACCGATGCAACCGCGAAAGAACTCGTTAGCGGCGTACGGGATCTTACGAAAGATACCTTAGAAGGACTGCGCCATTTAGCAGTCAATCTGCATCCGCCGCTGCTAGATGATTTGGGGTTAACGGTCGCCATGGAAAAATATTTGGATTCCTTTCGCAAGGCTCACCCTGATATTCAAATCACCTATACCTATGACGGCGACTTTACAGCTGTTTCTCATCCGATTGCCTTATTATGCTATCGACTGATGCAAGAATCACTCACCAATATTGTCCGCCATTCCCAAGCAACGGCCGCATCCATTGCACTGCAAATTACGCCAGAGATGCTGACAATGTCAGTCTCTGACGATGGCATTGGCTTTAGTGAAGCAACTGCTCAAAAAGCCCGCTTGGACAACCACCTCGGCCTAGTCAGCATGCGAGAACGGACAGAGCTGCTCAACGGTACATTTTGTATTCACAGTCAACCTGATGCAGGTACGGTCATCTCGATTACCTTGCCTTTAGAAAAAGACATGTCCCCCAAAGGAGGTCCTTCTCATGTCTATCCCCATTAGAATCTTGCTCGCAGACGATCACCATATTTTACGTACTGGTCTGAAACTGTTGCTTGCCACACAAGATCATTTTCAAGTTGTTGCCGAAGCTTCCAACGGCCAGGAAGCCTTAGAAAAATTAGCGGATACACCGGTAGATGTCATTTTATTGGATTTATCCATGCCCGTCATGAACGGATTAGAATGTTTACGAGAAATCAAATACCGTCATATTCCCGTCAAAATTTTGGTCTTAACCATGTACAGCGAACAACAATATATCAAGGAAGTCATGACCCAAGGCGCCGATGGCTACTTGTGTAAAGACACGCTCGATGCCGAACTGTTTCGCGCGATCCACACGGTCATGGAAGGCAAGCGGTATCTCAGTGAACAGGACACACATACCCTTCTCGATAGTTTTATGTCCCATCAGGAGGAACCGATTTCGTTATCCGCACGAGAACAAGAAGTACTGCGTTACTTAGTACACGGCTATTCCCAATCGGCTATTGCCGCAGAACTGCATTTATCCATCAAAACCGTTTCAACGTATAAAAGCCGTTTAATGCAGAAGCTGCATTGCACATCCAAATCCGAATTGGTAGACTACGCCCTCAAACATCACGTATTGGGATAAGCAAAAAGGATTGGCTCAGACAACATATCCGTCTGTCTGGGCCAATCCTTTTATCGTTTCTATTCTCTATTGCGTGTATACAACGAATTAAATAACCCGTTTCGCTCCTACATAGTGAGATGACCAATATCGGCTGCTAAGGTCAGCTACACTAACGCCGTTATTCGACGCATTGATAAATTGATCATTGCCGATATAAATGCCTACGTGAGAGACGCCGGGCATGTATGTCGAGAAAAATACTAAATCACCGGGCTGCAAGTTGGACATCGATACATCTGAGCCTACATCGTACTGTTCATCAGCCATTCGAGGCAGTTCAATACCTACTGCCGAATAGACATACCGTGTAAAACCGGAGCAGTCAAATCCCGACGGCGTTGTACCGCCAAATACGTAAGGAACACCTTCATATTGACTGGCAATACCCAATAACTGCTGGGCCAATGCCGAATTAGCCGTACCGGTACGACTGCCAAACCCGCCATTTCCAAATCGGCGCACCGGTCCGGTCGGCAGCACTTGTCCTGTTAGTTCATAAAATGTAGCACGACCTACAACACCATCAATTTCCAGCCCATGGTTTTCCTGAAACTTGCGAACAGCTTGTTCCGTCCCTACACCAAACACACCATCAACATCTACATTATATCCTTGGTCGGCCAGGGATTTCTGAATCACGCGAATTTCATTGCTCGCCGTTACAATCGGAAAAGCCATATTGGCAACCATGCGTTCAGCAATGGCATGTTTTTCTTCAAAATGACTGCTGACATTTTCCGGCATAGCCGCTCCCATCAGTGCTTCATAGGTCTGTTCGCCGACAATGCCATCCGCTTCCAGTCCATGGCTTTGCTGAAATGCTTTGACCGCTTCCTGCGTGCCCGTGCCATAATCACCATCTACTAAAATATCACTGCCATTTTGTACCAATGCCTGTTGAATTTCTGTAATTTGGTTTCCTCTGTCACCGGGATGAAAGGTCGCCCCAACAACGGATACTGACGCCATCATCATGAGTCCCGCTAAGATGGCTATTTTCTTGCTACCACTCATCAAATACTCCTTCCTCGTTGTTAGATTTAAGTTATGACTTCACAACACCTATTAATACCTGTTACTATTCATGTTGACATGAAATGAGCTATCCCCAAAGAGTTATGAGAATCATTCTTTTAGGATAGCCCGCAGACTTCTATATATATTTTTTTCAATTTTATTATACCACGTCACAATACACACGTCAAAAAACGCAGTTTCCAAATTTAGAAACTGCGTTTTGCATATAGTGAATACTATTGTCGATTAGAATTTGCCAGCTTTTGCAGCACCTTCTACAGCAACAGCAACTGCAACAGATGCACCAACCATCGGGTTGTTGCCCATACCGAGGAAGCCCATCATTTCTACGTGAGCTGGTACGGAAGAGGAACCTGCAAACTGTGCGTCCGAATGCATACGGCCCATCGTATCAGTCATGCCGTAAGAAGCCGGTCCTGCACCCATGTTATCCGGATGAAGCGTACGGCCTGTGCCGCCGCCAGATGCAACGGAGAAATATTTTTTACCCATTTCGATACATTCTTTTTTATATGTACCGGCAACAGGATGTTGGAATCGTGTCGGGTTCGTAGAGTTACCTGTAATCGAAACATCTACGCCTTCATGATGCATAATCGCTACGCCTTCACGAACGTCGTCTGCACCAAAGCAGCGAACGTCAGCACGTTCTGTCTTAGAATATGGGATTTCACGAACAATATGAAGTTCGCCTGTTTTGTAATCAAACTGTGTCTGTACATATGTAAAGCCATTGATACGAGAAATAATCTGCGCAGCATCTTTGCCAAGGCCGTTGAGGATAACGCGAAGCGGTACTTTACGAGCTTTGTTCGCATTACGAACGATACCAATAGCACCTTCTGCAGCTGCAAAGGATTCATGGCCTGCTAAGAAACAGAAACAGCTCGTTTCATCTTGAAGCAACATGGCTGCCAAATTGCCATGGCCGCGGCCAACTTTACGATCTTCTGCAACAGAACCGGGAATGCAGAATGCCTGCAGTCCTTCGCCGATAGCTTTTGCAGCTTCAACAGCAGTACGTGCATTTTTCTTAATAGCAATTGCAGCACCGACTGTATATGCCCATCCTGCGTTTTCAAACGCGATAGGCTGTACGTCTTTTACAATTTTATACGGATCCAGGCCGGCTGCAGCACAAATATCACGGCATTCTTCTACACTGCCAATGCCATATTCTTTCAGTACGCCGAGGATTTTATCTATTCTTCTGTCGTAGCTTTCAAATAATTCCATGGTTGTCTCCTCCTATTGCTGTCTTGGGTCGATATATGAATCAGCTTCATCAAAACGGCCATAATGACCTTTTGCGTCTTCCATTGCTTTTGCCGGTTCTACGCCTTTTTTAATAGCTTCCATCATTTTGCCGAGATGGATAAATTCATATCCGATAACTTGTTTTTCTTCATCCAAAGCCATACGTGTTACATAGCCTTCGGTCATTTCCAAATACCGCGTACCTTTGGCTTTGGTACCGAACATCGTACCCATCTGGCTGCGAAGGCCTTTGCCGAGATCGTCCAAGCTAGCGCCAATCGGAAGGCCGCCTTCGGAAAACGCCGTCTGCGTACGGCCATATACGATTTGGAGGAACAATTGACGCATCGCAACGTTAATCGCATCGCAAACCAAATCCGTATTCAATGCTTCCAGTAACGTTTTGCCCGGCAAAATTTCAGAAGCCATTGCAGCCGAATGAGTCATGCCGGAGCAGCCAATCGTTTCTACCAATGCTTCTTCAATGATACCGTCTTTTACATTTAGTGTCAGTTTGCAAGCGCCCTGCTGTGGTGCGCACCAGCCAATACCGTGTGTCAAACCGCTTACATCTTTAATTTCTTTAACCTGTACCCAATTACCTTCTTCCGGAATTGGTGCCGGTCCATGATATGCACCCTTAGCAACAGGACACATATTCTTAACTTCTGTTGAATATAACATGATGTTTCACCCTTTCAAAAAATATATATTCTCAACGCAGCACTGTAATCAATCTTTTAACTGTTCATATATCTGTTTGAACAAAGCGCTATAGATGCTGCCTTTGCGCCACAAAAAAGTAAATGCATGGGTTACTGAAAAATCACGAATCGTAACTTCTCGCAAAATACCGTCTGTAACTTCTTTTCGTACTGATTTTTCATATAAAAACGCAATGCCGCAATTTCGACAAGCCAACCCTTTGGCCGCCTGCGGGCTGCCAACTTCATACCGATGCGTAAAATAATCTACAGAAAGGCCATGTTCCGCCAAGCTACGTTCCAAAAGTTCTCTAGCACCGGCACTCTTTTCCCGCACGATAATACGTTGCTGCTGTAGTTCTGATAACGACAACACCGGCGGCACTTCATAGGCTGCACCACATACAGCAATCAACGGTTCGTTAGAAAAAAGCAAAGTTTCATATAATCCTTGTTCAAAAAATCCTTCTACGATGGCAAAATCAATACTGCCTTCATCAATGGCTTGTAACAGTTCATCCGTATCGGCTATTTTCATGCGCATATTCATTGTTTTATTCGCATGCAAATAATCCGCCAGTCTGTCAATGATTTCAAATTCGCCAATCGTATGCGTAGCACCAAAAATAAGGGACGTGTTGCTTTGCTGTAAATCATGCATCCGCTGCTTTAGCATGTCATTATCATGACGAATCGTCATGGCTGCATTCAGCAAAATTTGTCCCGCCTTCGTTAATTCCAGCCGCTTTCCCGTATACACAAACAGCTTCGTCTGAAATTCTTTTTCCAAATGCCGAATATGCTGTGACACGGCAGGCTGCGTAATTTGCAGCTCTGCAGCTGCCTTTGTGTAGTTCATGTGTCGGCAAACACACAAAAATGTATGGATACGAAAATCTAACATATGAACCTATCCTTTCCCCAATTATACGATGGTCATTAAGAACTTCATTCAACAGTCTGCACGGATTTACGCACTCCATAAAATCATTTTATGCTATTTCTATGTATTCCGCAAGGCTTCCCCTCATCAAAGAGCCTCTTAATTGGGACCAATACGTTCCCGCACGGTCATTTTTGGTACCACCTCTCTTTGTTATTCTATTTTATCTTACTAATCCCGATTTTGTTATTCTTATTAAGAATATATCATATCCATTTTGTAACAGTTTTTATACAATTTATATACAAGTATGTTTCATCATGTTTACGCTGTATGTTATATGATATAATAAGTATATTCCCATCTATATGGTTATAAAAGGAGGTTTTCTCTTATGAAAAAAATGATTTCGCTACTGGCAATACTTTGTTTGACATTATGCGCCTCTATCTCGTCATTTGCGATGGATTCAACGACGCTTCTCAACAATCCTGAACGCTATCGGGTTCTCAGCACGCAGCCGGACGGTATCGTCTATGTAGACATGGACTCACTAAATGGACTGCAAACCATGGATTTCCCTAACAGTTTGGAAACCATTTCCTGCACACTCTATGTTGAAAAATATAACAGTACCTTAGATGCCATGGCGATTCAACGCAATAAAACGATTCGTCAAATCAACGAATATACGGCTGAATTCCATGCCGATAAAGTAAAAGGCGTATATACTATCTCCCCAAAACTCAATCAAATCTATACTGCCAAAGGCCAGCCATATTCAGTGAAAGTAGATACGATCCAATGGAATCACCCGAAAGAATTGTTTATCAATCTATTTCGTCTAAGTGCATTGCATAAAGGCTAATAGATTCCATCACCTCGAGACTTGCGACAATCTGTACAAAAAAGTTGCAGGTCTCTTTTTTTTTGTAGTATGATAAGTTTATATGACGAAAGAAGGAATCAACTATGGATACTGAAAAATATCTAAAAATGATAAAAAACAACCCCTATGTCATTGCACGCATAGAGAATCCAACAGAAGAGATGAAGCTGCTAGCCGTACAAACAAACGGTTTAGCCTTGCAGTATATCTCCAATCCCTCGGAAAAACTGCAGCAAACAGCCGTTGCGAATGCGCCGCGAGCCATTCAATGTATCGACCATCCCTCTGACGCCCTACTCTTACAGGTCGTCCAACAGGGCTGGAATAATTTAGCCTATATAAAGCATCCATCGGAATCGCTGATTCAAGAAGCACTGCAACAATCCGGTTGGGCCATTAAATATGTAGCCCATCCATCAGAAGCCTTACAGCTTCAGGCGGTACAACAAAATTACGATGCTATTCAATACATTACAGATCCAAGCCCAACCGTACAAAAAACCGCTGTCACCGCCAACTATGAAGCTTTGCGGTATATTGCGAATCCGGACTTTGATGCCGTTTGCTTAGCTGTCCAACAAACGGAAAAAGCCGTTCGTCTAGTAGCATCTATTACGAAAGAACAATTTCTGCATTTTATTCAGCTCAATATTTTAGTACTCAAATATATGCCCAAGGGCCTGTCCATTGCTAAAGACGAACTGGAAGAGATTCTGAAACAGGTTCTTTCCCGAGACGATGTGGATGAAATGTATGTCCGCAACTTTATTAACTGCCCTATCGACATGTTGTCACCTGTAGACAAAGTACTGCTCGTCGATGCCTATGGCAGTAAAAAGGCAAAACGCATTACAGTCGATGAAAAATTAACGATTCAATAAGGAGTCTTATATCATGAATTTTATGGATACACTGCACAGTGCTGAACTCGTGCTAAAAGCCGGTGCCGTACCGCTGCTTGTCGGCGAAACAGGTATTGGCAAAACCTCTCTTGCCAAAGATATTGCTCAAAAAAATAACTGGAGCCTCATTAATATTGACGGCAACTTGCTGAAAGAAGGGGAAATCGGTGGCCTGCCAACGATTGAAACGTATCATCGCGTCGACGCATCGGGTAAAGCCGTCGAAGAAAAAACAACTATCTATGCTGTACATCACAAACTGCGCGCCATTGATGCTGAAATTGCCAAAGGCCATACGGTACTCTTGTTTATCGACGAAATCAATCGCTGCGAACATGCCGTACAGCAAGAACTGATGAACCTGATCCTCAATCGGGAAATCAATGGATACGTTCTCCCTAAAAACGTATATATTCTAGCCGCCATGAATCCGGCCGACTCGTATGACTACGAAGCTATTGAAATGGATGCAGCTCAAGAAAACCGCTTTGTTTGGCTGTATATGGAAGCCGACTATCTGCAATGGTTGGACTGGGCTAGTGAAGCCGGCATTGCTCCCAAAGTCATGGAATTTATTTCTACCTTTCCCGATTATTTGGACAAACATAACGACGACGATATCAATGCGACGCCACGAAGCTACGAACGTATTTCCGATATTTACAAGCTCTATCAACAACATCCCGTTTCCAAAACGGTCTTTTTCAACGTTATCCGCGGTAATGTCGGCAAATTGATTGCAGAAGAATTCGTCAACTTTGTTGCTTCCGATGCACAACCGCTTATCGCCTACGAAGACGTGTTTGCTGCTTCCTCTTTGCCCAATGACTTAACACAGCGCGTCGCCGCAGAAAGCCATACACGGCTGTATTTGGCAGCCAAAAACATGTTGAAACAATTAGACATGATCTTCCAAAAAGGCGAAATGGACGATGAACAAAGTGCCATTACGCGCTTGATGGAATTTCTCGCCCTCTATCCCGTCGACTTGCGTATTGGCATTATGAAAGACATGAAAGCCAATAATCCCCATGTCTATGCCAAAGCCCTCGATAATGACCAGTTTATTGACGCATACTTTCAAGCCTTTCGAAATATCAGGTGATGACAATGGATACAACTCTTACGGTACGGGCTAATCTATTGTACCAACAAGCTTCTATCTTGGCCGATGAACTTCGCAAGAAACAAAACCGTCATCAAACCGCCGTTATCCCTGCCGATTTCAAAACCGATTTTTTTGCCTTTGTTGATACGCTCAATCTCAGCCTCATGGAAGACAAGGACAATTTCTTTGGCTATTTTCTATTTCAAATGGGAAAAGAAATCCGTTTCGATTTAGCCGATGCAACGGGCGTTACCTTTAAAAAAACGCAGTATATTCTCTATTTCAATCCCCTGATCTTTCTGCCTTTATCGCAGGAACAAATGGAAAGCTCGATAAAGCACCAAATTCTTCACGTCGTATCGATGCATCTCGTACGCGCCAAAGAACTAAAAAGCAGCTACAGCCGTTTGGCGATTAATCTAGCCATGGACGTCGTCGTCAACACATATTTAGACCATCTGCCACCCTTTTCTACGACATTGGACTGGGTCAATATGAACTATTCCCTGCTCTTGGCTCCCTTTGAATCGTTTGAGTATTATGTCGAAAAAATTCAAACGGCCCTGGATTTGCGAACAGACAAAACAGACAAGCCCGATG
>CALBLM010000007.1 GCA_937895695.1 uncultured Megasphaera sp. | reverse complement strand
GGCGGACCAAAAATCTGGCGCATCCATGGAGGCTAATTCATAGGATGGTTGAGGTACAGCTGGTGGATATCGCAAGTAATCATATCCATCCATTCCGACAAAGGAGAAAAATATTTTGCAGTCCAACGGCCCTGGAATCATATAAATATCTTTTTCTTCTAACTGCAATTCGCTGCGAAGAAATTCTTTAATCATACGGCTGGAAGATTGCGCTAATTCTAATCGCACTGCTGCCCCTTTACGCCGTTTTTTCAAAGATTTTTCTACTTCGACGACCAAATCTTCAGCATCATCATCAATATCCAAATCAGCATCACGCGTCACGCGAAATGGTACGGTTTCCAAAATATCGCATCCTAAGAAAAAACGTTCTGCAAAAGCACCTAATATATCTTCTAAGAATATGAATTTTTTGACCGAACCCGTATTAGGAACTTTGATAATGCGGGGAATAACTGTCGCCGGTACCGGCAGGATTGCCGTCTTAACGGACGAATCACCATGTTTCTTGCGAAGCAGTACAGCAAGATGTAAATGCAAACTGGTTAAAAACGGAAAAGGATGGCTAGAATCTACAGCCATGGGGGTAACAACCGGATATATTTCACGTTCAAAATAATTATCCAGCCATACTCGTTGTTCTTCATTCAGTTCATCTACATGGATAAATTGCAATCCTTCTTTTTGCAACTTGTCTTTGATGATCTGATAATACGTATATTGTTCTTCTACTTGCGTATGGACCATATGTTGAATGGCTTCAAACTGTTCTCGTGGTGTCATGCCGGCAATATCGATATGTTTGACGCCACTTTCAATTAAATGTTTGACACCAGCAACGCGTATCATGAAAAATTCATCTAAATTAGACGCAGCAATGGCAATAAAATTGAGTTGTTCCAATAAAGGATTGGAAGGAACCATCGCTTCCCGCAAAACACGTTCATTAAATTTTATCCATGTACATTCGCGATTTAAAAAATATTCATGATCTATAAAATTCACAACATTCACCGTTCCCTTCTCTATGCCTTGACCAATATAGGCGAAATGCCAAATACTTCTGCAAAATTAACAGCTGTCTTCATAAAGGTCCAGCGTTCCAAGGCAATATCAGATTCTGCGTGATAATATACTTTCAGTTGTCCCGCAGCGCGTTTCGTTTCAATACGACTGATTTTTCCCAAATGACTCTTATCCAATGAATCGGCTAATCGGAAAATGGCTACCAGTTTAGCCGTAATGACTTTTTGTTCATCTGATAAGCGATTATACATTACCGGCGATTCATGTAAAATACCGCCATAGGCATAATAACAGATATTTGCCAATATTTCCTTTTCTTCATCTGTAATGCCAAACAGATCCGTTTCCATAATCAGATTATACGTACATACATTATGTTTGCGTATATTGATAAATTTTCCGATTTCGTGCAAAATAGATGCCATTTGCAGTAAATATCCATACGAAAAATCAAGTCCTATTTCTTTATAGACAGTCTGAAACAAAATACGGTTAAATTCTTCTACCGCTGCTGAATGCGTAGGATCATATAAATATTTTTCTGCCATTTTTTTTGTCAAATCCAACAACAATCCTCGTTGATGGCTAACGTACGCATTATGTGTTTGTTCCGCTACGTAATGCATGGAGTAGCCTTCGGTAAAGGTTATACTCATCATAACAATCATATCAATATCTAGACTGCGCAATAATTCATAATATAATAGTAACGTCGGCATAATGACATTGGCCAAATTTTCTGATAAATGAAACTGTTGGATTAGTTTATATGGTGTAATACCATGAAACGAATAGATAAATTTTCTAAATTCTTCAGGCGTAATAAGGCTGATTCCTTCTTCTTGGTGAATATGCATTAAACGTCCAATCAGATTGGCTGCCCGTCCGGATAATACAATATATTTAATATTATGTTGTCGCACACTGGCCCACAATGGGGATAACGTTCCATGAATATATTCTCGAACTGCTGTAGGAAATGTCAATTCCAGTCGCTGTTTTTCTGTGAAATTTTCTAAAATACGCAGCGAGCCGATATGTACATTTTGTTGAAACAATAGTTTATCTGATTTCCAGCATGTCAACCCAACACCACCAGACGTAATATCTAATAGTAATACGGATTTATCTGAAAAATTAAAACGTCCTTTTAGTACATGATAGTACAAGCCAAAAAATTTATAATAGATTTCCTTCGTCATTCGTACGACACGGACGTGAAATCCCGTACGAACATAAATTTGATCTAATACATTCAGCAGATTATCAGCTTCGCGAATCGCTGTCGTAGATAAAACTTGAACATCGTTGACATCATAATCTTTCATTAATTGCTTAAACTTTCCTAATATAGTGCAGATTTCATTTAAAGACTGAAAGCTGACATGATGTCT
>CALBLM010000006.1 GCA_937895695.1 uncultured Megasphaera sp. | reverse complement strand
GCTGATATGTCCGGCATACATCCCAAGCCTGCTCCAAGTCTGCCAAACTTCCTACCACAAATTTCAGTACATCTTGGTTACGTAAATGAGAAAAATTTTTCGCTAACATCTTGTCTGCCATGTGAGACGAAATACTTTTATAATCGACCGTAAACCAAACATGAGGATAGACAAAATACGGCGTAATATCTATACTGCCGTTCGTTTCAATATTCACACGATGACCTTGCAATTTTTGAAGCAGTGCATGAATATCTTGACAAAGCGGTTCGCCACCTGTAACGGTCACATGTGGATAGGATACACGGCGTACCATATCATCGATAGCCATTTCTTGTCCTTCTGTAAAGGCATAGGTCGTATCGCAGTATGAACAACGCAAATTGCAACCACAGAGACGAATAAACGTCGCCAACTGTCCCGCCGTTTTTCCCTCACCGTCAATACTGTCAAAAATTTCATTCACTATCAGTTTATCGTTCATATACAGCTACATTCCCTTCGCTTTCCTGTACCTGCACCTTGATACAATAGGGTACATGGTCACAAATCCATTTGGCAATGTTTTCAGCCGTTGGATTAAACGAAAAGACTTCATTCAAATTTTGATGGTCCATTTTTGTTTGAACAATGTCCTTTATTTTTTTGAAATCAATGACCATGCCATTGGCATCCAGTGTTTCTGCCTGACACGTCACATGAATAATCCAATTATGGCCATGTAAATGCTGGCATTTGCTCTCATAATCCAACGTCAAATGATGCGCTGCCGATACTTCTAATCGTTTTGTTACGGTATACATCAACAATCCCTCCTATGCTCCTTATACTCCATACTAATAACTATATAACATATATTATTTTCTATTCGTATCCTATTCGTACCAGTTTATGATATACAGCGTGACACGTTGAATCACCCTTACCATACAGCACGTGTATTCATTCTAATGCCTTTTTACTCCCTTGTCTACAAAAAATACCCCCTGTATGCTACAATAGATACAGGCATTACAAAGGAGCGTCTACTATGGAACAAAAGCCATTAGCACATATTCTTGAATATAACTTAGACATTGGCAAAACTAAACCCGATACAGTACATCGTGATGAACGATACTGTCCGTTTTGTGACGTAGCCCATCTTAAAAACGTCATGGAAACAAGAGAGCATATGATTTGGTTGGAAAACGCCTATCCCGTACTGCGTAATTGTTGGCAAACACTCATTATTGAAACCGATGACTGCGATGGCGATTTTTCTACCTATGAACCTTCATACGCCGTCCAGCTCATCCGGTTTGGTTTGGAAAAATGGCAACAAGTCAAGGATATGCACAAATTCAAATCTGTCGTATTCTACCGAAATCACGGCTACATGTCCGGTGGAACGATTCACCACCCCCATTCCCAAATTGTCGGATTCAAAGACTACGATTATCACGAAGATATTCAGTTATATCATTTTGTCGGTACGCCTATTTTACAAGAAGAAGGCATAGAAATCAACTTATCCCAGCGGCCGATTATTGGCTTTTATGAAGTCAATCTCATATTAAGCGATATGAATAAACTGCCTGTATTTGTCCATTACATGCAAAAGACAGCTTCGTATTTCATGAATGATTTTATTAAACATAATGACAGTTATAATATTTTCTTCTATGATTTTCTGGAAAATAAGAACCTGTATGTCAAAATCATTCCCCGTTTCTTGACGAATCCCTTGTTTGTTGGCTATATGATCGCTCAAATATCGAACCCCAAACATCGGGACTTATTCATTCAAAAACTTCAAAAAAAGCTCAAGCAGCCTCTTTTTGAATGAGCTGTAGATGACTAGCAGAAAAATATATTTCTGCTAGTAAGAGATTACTTATACACGAAAGGATCGTTTTATGCGTTTATTTGCAATCGGAGATTTACATTTATCCGGTCATCCTCCCAAAAAACCAATGGAAATTTTTGGCCCGCGCTGGAAAAATCATTGGCAGCGTATTCAGGACGACTGGAAAAGCCGGGTAACAGACGAAGATATCGTTCTCATTGCCGGTGATACCTCTTGGGCCATGCACTTAAAAGACGCCCAAGGAGACTTAGACGAAATCAGAGCCCTGCCGGGACAAAAAATAATTATCCGCGGCAATCATGACTATTGGTGGGAAAGTGCGGGCAAACTCAACCGATTGGATGCTGGTAATAAGATGCTTTATTTATATGGCTCAACGACGGTCATCGACAACGGTCGGATTGCCATTTGCGGCACCCACGGCTGGATTTGCCCCGGCGACATTCACTACAACGAAGAACGAGATGCCAAACCATACCGACGCGAACTATTACGCGTCGAACGGACGTTGCAGGAAGCAGAAAAACTCGGCTGTGAACATACGATTTTACTACTGCATTATCCGCCGGTCTGCGATTTAACCAAACCGAGTGGGTTTACAGAACTCTTGGAAAAATACCATGTTCCCCTTTGCGTTTTTGGCCATCTGCACGGCATGCAGCCCAATACGATGTTTCCAAGACGCTATAATGGTACACTGCTGCAACTCGTTTCGGCAGATTACCGAGACTGCAAACTACTAGAAATTACATTTGATAATACAGAGGAATCATAATGAGCCAAATAGCACAAAAACACTTACTCGCTGGCATTATCTTCGGCGATACAGAAACAGGCGAATACATTTACCTTCCTGGTGGCGAAGTCGGCACAGACCATCCGCTCTGCGTGTTTGAACACGACGGCGCCAAAGAAGATGTCGATTTAGAACAAGCAGGCTACCTTGTAGACCATTTAACATTAAAAAAATGCTGCCATCCCACACTGGGGAAACGGTCGTTTTAGACAGCTAATATAAACCACCATGCAAAACACCCCGTAAAACAATCAAATGAGATTGTTCTACGGGGTGTTGTTTACTTACGGGGTGTTGTTTACTTATCTTTTATACTATGCACTATCATATCTTATAAATTATCTTTATTTTCATGGTATCAAGAACAACTTACTTAACAGCTAATACTATTATGATAATTAAAAAAAGTATAGTTAAACCGATTCCGATTTCATTTTGAATATCATTTTCTTCATAATTTATTGTATTTAATGGTATATCTTCATCACATACTTTTTCCGTTTGTTGCTGTGACTCCTGCCATTTTTTCTGTAATATGTTTATCTGCTGTTCTTTATCAATTAATATCTTCTGACTTGCTTGCAACTTTTTTTGTAATATCTCTATCCGTGCTTCTTTATCATTCAATTTAATTTGTTCATTTTCTAACGCTTTTCGTAACGCTATGATTTCTTTTTCACTATTGTGATAAACGGTTTCTGCTACTTTTCTTTGCTGCTTTTCTGCTTCTACTTCTAAAGTAAGTTGTCGTATTTTTTTCTGCTGGTTTTGTTTTGATGATACAGATACCTTAGACGGCACTCGCTGCTTTTTTTCACGCTCTGCTATACAGTTTTGTGATACATCCATTTCTTCTGACATCTTTTTCATTTTTTTCCATTCTTTACAGGCAAATTTACAAATCATAAGATATCTATCTGAATTTCTATTGCCACATACGCTATCCTCACTCCAATAATACGGACATTCAACAGGGACTTTACTATTATCATAAATCTTTTCTATATGCATACCGCCGCCATGCCTACCTCTTGGATTATATCTATCCATGCAATAACTGCTCTCCTTTTATCATATATTTACACATAATACAACTTTTTAATCAATGGATACTGCTGTATTAAGGCTTCCAGCTGCTTTCTACCAATCAGTTTAATACCGCTTATTCTCGCACGCACTCTTGTTGATTCTGTAAAATCATTTGCATTGGTAATCACTATGCCAATAAAATGTTTATGAGGATATAGCCCTTCATAGAACTTTACGGCACTTGCTACTGCTTCTAAGCCTCTAGCTCCCATATTCTTATCTGACGCGGTTTGTTTACATTGTATCAATAAGTTTTCTTTATCTGCTTGTTTTGCCCAAGCAATAACATCTACACCATTGTCATGCGAATTTTTTGTCTTTTTTGCTATATAGCCTGGCATCTGATTATACAAATCGCAAACAATTTTTTCAAAAACAACGCCCTCAATATCACTCATATCTTCTATAGACCAGTATATTTCAGTCTTTGTCTTTCCTTCATCTGATTCTATGGTATTTTGCATAATGTCATTAAACATATGCATGCCATCCTGTTCCGAATCGCCCGTCGGATATAGTACACTTTCACTCAATGCCCGTTTATACGTCAGTAATTGATCTAGTTTTTCATCAAAAGAAGCTTCCTTAGGATATGCTGCATCATACGCAATAGGTAAATATACATTCACATCCTTAGTCTGACCAATGCGATACACTCTGTCCGTTGCTTGATCTTCTTTAGCAGGATTCCAGCAACGGCTTAAATGAATAACATTATTAGCTGATGTAATTGTAAAACCTACACCACCTGCCTCTGCTGATAATATTAGTATATTAAATCCTTTAGATTGATTAAATTGGGTAATGATATCCTGGCGGCGTTCACTGAATACTTCTCCATTAATAGGCGGTAAAATCTGCTTGCAATACTTTTTCTTCATCAACAACTCTCGCAACAACTGCTGCATTTTCCGACTTGTAACAAAAATAAGTACCTTTTCCTGCCGCTTTTTAATCTCATTTAATATATTAAATGTTACCTGCAATCGCGCAGAGGATTGAATGACTGCATCTGCATCCATGCTATATAATTTTCCCTTATTATACATGCTTAAATCAGGGCACAATGAAATATCACGAAGCAGGGCAATCGTTTTTAGTATTGTATTCTTACTTACTCCTTTTTGCTCTCTTGCTTCATGAATTACGGTTTCATAAGCGTTCCGTTGTATATCCGGCATCGGTTGTTCTA
>CALBLM010000005.1 GCA_937895695.1 uncultured Megasphaera sp. | reverse complement strand
GAAATCATAGACTTCATTTTAGCATTATTGATTATTGGTGTCGTTGTAGCACAAAAAAGCAAGACCCAAGGTATGGGAGCTGGCTTTGGCGGTGGTGCAGAAGATTTATTTGGCAGCCGTGCCCGTGGCATGGATGCGTTGTTATCTAAACTGACTATTATCTTATCAATTGCTTTTGCAGTTTTGACACTGATTTTAGGCAGATTGATGCATACGTTTTAATGGAAATGTAGTAGCCTGCGGCATTGTCGCAGGCTTTTTTCATAAATCATAAAATTCCCTTATCTTTCTTTGGAGGAAACGAATGGATTTACAACTCTCTCATGATATAATAGAACTATGTAGTATAGAATCATCCGGCATTACAGTCGAAGACTGTGCAGAACGACTTTGTTTGACAGGCTCGCGACTGGCATCATTATTTGAAACTTTTGATGAACTAGTAAGGAGTGGAAAGCTCATGAGAGTAGCAGGAGAACGGTATACGGCGTTAAAAAATCCACAAGAAATTATCGGTATATACAAAGGATATACAGCAACATTTGGCTTTGTTTTGAGTGAAGACTTAAAAGAAGATGTGTATATTGCCGAGCAAAATCGTCATACCGCAATGAATAACGATAAAGTAACGGTTCGCATTATTCAAAGCGGCAACGGTCGCCATAAGCAAGAAGGCGAGATTGTTGGTATCGTGGAACGTGCAAATAAAACGTTAGTTGGTACATTTGATAGAGAGAAAAAATGCGGATTTGTTCGTCCTGATGATGAACGGATTCGGGAAGATATTTATATTCCCTTGGATAAGACAGCAAATGCCCGCAGTAGTGCCCGTGTTTTGGTTACGATTACGAAGTGGCCGGCAGATGGGCGTAAAGCAGAAGGTGAAATAACAGAAATACTAGGGTATGATGGTGATAAGGATTTAGATATCAAAGTGATTATGGCACGTCATGGATTGCCTTTTGCATTTCCTGAAGAGGTACAGAAAGCAGCGGAAAAAATTAATATGCATGTAACCATGGAAGAAGGCAGGCGGGACTATCGAGATCGTCAGCTAATTACTATTGACAGTGAAGATGCTAAAGATTTGGATGACGCCATTGATGTTGTCAAATTACCGAATGGAAATTTCCGTTTAGGCGTATATATTGCCGATGTCAGTTACTATGTTAAGCCAAATTCGGTGATTGACCAAGAAGCGTATGCACGCGGTACGAGTGTATATTTAGTAGATCGTGTGATTCCTATGCTGCCGACAGTTCTTTCTAATGGCATATGCAGCTTAAATGCCGGAGAGGATCGGTATTCGATGACTTGTGTCATGGAAATTGATCGACAAGGACACGTCGTCAAAGAAGATATCGGCCCAGCCGTTATTCAAGTTAAGCGACGCTGTAATTATAAAGAAGTTAAAAAAGCATTGTTAGATGATATTATACCTGATGATTTACAACCGTTTATGCCGATGCTGCGGAATTTGCAGGAATTAGCGCACATTCTAAAGCAAATGCGTCTTCGCCGTGGAGCCATTGATTTTGATTTTCCGGAATATAAAATTATTTTGGATCCCGAAGGTACGCCGCTGCGGTTAGAAAAACGAGAACGGACAATTGCTGAACAAATTGTAGAGGAATCGATGCTGATTGCCAATGAAACGGTAGCGTCGTATTTAAAAAATAGTAAAAATCCGTCGGTATATCGAATTCATGAGCTTCCTGAGCCAGAGAGAATGGAAATGATGCGTACCGTCTTATCAACGTTTTCTCTGCCTGTACCGACTGGAGATGAAGTAAAACCTGCTGATTTTCAAAAGCTGCTGACCCTTTCCAAAGGAACGAATGCTGAGGCTGTCGTACAGACCATTGCGTTGCGTTCTATGCAGCAGGCACGATATTCTACGAATAATGTAGGGCACTTTGGATTGGCGTCGACATGTTATACGCATTTTACGTCGCCTATTCGCCGATATCCGGACTTAATGGTACATCGATTGATTCGTCAGTATCAGCAAAAGGGCAGATTGTCTGAAGAAGAAGCACAGATGTCCCTATCGTATCATACGATAGCGGCTGATCAAGCTAGCGCACGGGAACGAATTGCTGTTGAAGCTGAACGAGAAACGGATGATTTGAAAAAAGCACAATACATGTTGCCATTTATTGGACAACCTTTCGCGGCGCATATTACGGGGATTACGTCATTTGGTTTATTTGTTGGATTAGAAAATGGCATTGAAGGATTGGTACATATCTCCTTATTGACTGATGATGTATATGAATTTGATGAAGCCACCTATACCCTGCGCGGACAACATGGCGGTAACGTATTCCGATTGGGAGATCCCTTGGAAGTTACGCTTGCTAAAGTGAATACAGAAAAATGTGAAATTGATTTTGTACCAGGTGTTGTAGATTCACTCAGTGATTTACAACAGATGATGGCAGTGAGTGCTGAACGGCGTCATAAGAGTGGAGGCAAAAAAGAAGAAACTAAGCGAACTTGGTTTTCCGGCATTGCTTCTGGGAAAAAGAATAAGAAACATAAAAAAGATAAAAAAATCAGTAAAAAAGGACGCGGAAAAAAAGGTAGAAATCGAAAAGAAAAAAAATCCGGAAAAAATAGGAGGAATAGAGCGTGGTAAAATCACCGAGTGGTGTCAAATATATTACAGATAATCGGAAAGCCCGTCATGATTATTTTATCCATGATTCATATGAAGCGGGCATTGCATTGACTGGAACGGAAGTAAAATCACTTCGTCAGGGAAAAGTCAATTTAAAAGATAGTTTTTGCCGCATTGAAAATGGGGAATTATTGCTGTTGGGCATGCATATCAGTCCCTATGATCAGGGCAATCGCTTTAATCACGATCCATTGCGTACACGTAAATTATTGATGCATCGGTATGAAATTACGAGATTGCTGGGAAAAACTAAGGAAAAAGGATATACGCTGATACCATTGAATCTATATTTCAAAAAAGGCAGAGTCAAAGTTACGGTGGCGCTAGTAACAGGGAAAAAACTTTATGATAAACGACAGGCTTTGGCTGAAAAAGAAGCAAAACGTGATATAGAACGCCGTATGAAAGAAAAAAATTATTAAATGAAAAACACCGTACTCTCATAACGAGCATTGAGTACGGTGTTTTTTGCATAGTAGAAGATATAATAGGCAATCAAGAAGGGTTTTACTCAGTAAATAGTCATGTTTTTTTCTTTATATGCCGCAAAGATTGTATTAGCTTCATCACGGTCTAGCTGTGTCAGTGATAGGACGTCTGTGTTTTTGCAGCCATTTTCAATGAATTGATATATATAATCGTCGCGAAAGCCAATCTCTGCTGTATCTTTAGCCGTATTGCCATAATATACGGTTTTGATATTGGCCCAAATAATTGCGGACAGACACATAGGACAAGGTTGTGCGGATGTATATAATTCGCATCCAGACAAGTCATACGTGCCGAGGTTACGGCAAGCGTCACGTATTGCCTGCATTTCGCCGTGACACGTGGGATCATTGTTTTTTATGACTTCATTATGCCCGCGACCAATGATTTTGCCATCTTTCACAACAACAGCACCAAAAGGGCCACCATGGCCTGTTTTCAAATTTTTTGCTGATTCTGCAATTGCTTCTTTCATAAAGTCCATAATATATGCGTCGCTCCTTATCAATATATATGAGTACTGCTTCCAAGCAGTCAACTATTTTTTATTATAAAAGTATAGGATAGCCCAAGTCAATGTGTATACTAAAAAATGAGTTATCATCATAAATAAAGCAGGAATCATAAAGAAAAAGGAAACCCAACATAGTTCTTTTTACAGATTCACGGAAAGGAATATTGACGGTATGGACATCAAAGGGTAAACTATAACGTGAAATGTAAAAAATGGAATTATCATAAACTGTTTACCAAACATAGGATATGTAATATGAGTATTGGTATGCTTTTACAAAGGAGCAAGGTATGAAAAAAGTTATTTTAACAGGTGACCGCCCTACGGGTCATCTTCATGTAGGACATTATGTGGGCTCTTTACAGGAACGTGTGGCATTGCAAAATTCAGGCGAATATGATGAATTGTATTTTATGATTGCCGATGCACAGGCCTTGACGGATAATGCAGAACATCCGGAAAAAGTACGGCAGAATGTCATGCAGGTTGCATTAGATTATTTAGCTTGCGGGATTGATCCTGAAAAATCCACCATTTTTATTCAATCTATGGTGCCGGCATTGCCTGAATTGACGGTGTATTATATGAATCTTGTTACAGTAGCTCGTGTACAGCGGAATCCAACGGTTAAATCGGAAATTCAGCAGAAAAATTTTGAAGCTAGCGTTCCCTTAGGTTTTTTCTGTTATCCTGTTAGTCAGGCAGCGGATATTACAGCGTTTAGAGCGACAGCTGTTCCCGTTGGGGAAGATCAGCTGCCCATGTTGGAACAATGTAAAGAAATTGTCCATAAATTTAATACCGTCTATGGAGAAACATTAACGGAACCGGAAATTATTCTGCCAAAGAATAAAGCATGCCTCCGGTTACCGGGAATTGACGGTAAAGCTAAAATGAGCAAATCCATTGGTAACTGCATCTATTTATCGGATGAACCTGAAGATATTCAGAAAAAAATTATGTCTATGTTTACAGACCCAACGCATTTACGTCGGGAAGATCCGGGGCATTTAGAAGGAAATACAGTGTTTACTTATTTGGATGCATTCTGCAAACCAGAATATTTCCCTGAATTTTTGCCGGAATACAGTAATTTGGATGAATTGAAAGCCCATTATCAGCGTGGTGGCTTAGGTGACGTTAAGGTTAAAAAATTCTTAAATAATGTACTTCAAGAAGAATTGCGGCCGATTCGTGAACGCCGTCATGCATGGGAAAAACGCTTGCCCGATGTTTATGAAATGCTTCGTACGAATACAGCGAAAGCTGCTGAAAAAGCAAATCAGACATTAGCAGATGTACGCAAAGCCATGCGGATTGATTATTTTACGGATAATAACCTTTTAAAATAAACAGCTTATTTACCCCTCTTGTCAATTTGTTGACAAGAGGGGTTTTATTGGCGTCGAATAGGCATGATTAAACCCCCAGTTCAACTGGGGGTAAGTAATTGATGACGAGAAAACATATTCATTATATCTATACAAGAATAATAGAGTTTTGTATAATAAAACATATATAAAGTGAGGTGGAAATATGTCTGTCGTTTTATACCTTATATTTTGTGTGCTTGTTGCGTATTTTGCGAATAGGCGCGGTCGTAGTCCCATTCTTTGGGGATTGTTTTCTTTGTTAATTAGTCCGCTGCTGGCGGCTATCATTATAGCTGTCTTAAAAGATTTAACAGCAGAACAACGCATAGAACGAACTAGTTTGGAAACAGATCGCTTAAAAGAACGTGTAGCTGTGTCGGAAGCAGAATTACATTCTCGTATGGACCATGTAGAACGTCAAATAGATCATATGAAAGAAAACGAACCCCCTATTTTGGATGGTGAATGGAAAGAAGCACTGCCATCGCAACCGGCAGAAAGGGAACGACATTGCTTGCATTGCGGTAAGAAAGTACCGAAAGAAGCAGTATATTGTCCATCGTGCGGCGCAAAATTATCCTAAGGAGGAATGGCGAATGGCAATGAATTGGAAAACACGGCTTCGTCATTATTATGGCGATTATCGTCTAACGATCTCCGGTGACATTTCGTTTGCTCCCAAGCAAGCTCTTAGATATACATGGTCTGCAGCAGTACGGAAAAAATTGGATGCCTGGAAAGATTCGTTACAGCAGCGGTATCCTTTTTTTAAAATTTCCATGAAAGAAGGAATTCGAGAATGCGAAATTGAATTTTTTGCATTTTCCAGTGCGTGCGCAGATAGTGAGTTTCTAGAAATATTTTGCCAACATCTTCGAGAAATAGCACTTATAACCAGGGAAGATCCGCAAGTTCATCTGACGATGAATTTTAGCGGTGTATTTTCTGCTTACAAAGAAGCAAAGCATTTTCGCATTTTAAATAAAAAAGATGATGTACAATATCAGATTACAGAATGCAAAAAGAGAACGCCTTTTGATTGGATGATGCGGTCTTCTTACGCACGAATTGGGCTAACAATTTTGCTTATTCTAGCTATTATGCAATTCGTTTGGAGTGAATTGGCACCTGCTGAAGTCATTGGGAAATTAGTATAAAAAGAGAATACTACGAAATAACAAAAAGGACTTTCTTCTCTGTAGCGGTAGAAAGTCCTTTTTGTCAGGTGTATTTTTGAAGAGGTGGAAGGGGGCTAAGTGATATATAAATATATTTTGGAAAGTTTTTTTGATGTTTTCATTATAACAAAAGATATGTAAAATAGCTATTATACGAATGGATATAAAAGTAACGTAGGAGATGTGGGGAATGAAATGGTCAATCTATTATATAGTTGTAATATCCCATATATTGACGAGTATCAAAATGGAGATTATAATGACGGATGTAATTTTTGAAGATGGAGGGATATGGTGATGCTGAAAAAATTAATACTGATATGTTGTAGTGTTTTTGTATTTTCAGGCAGTATGGTCATATGGGCTAATGATGACTACGATGCGGGATATCAGCAAGGGTATGAAGATGCAGAAAAAGATATCGATGCAGTTAGTGATACGCAGGATGATGACTATAAAACAGGATATAAAGAGGGACAGCAAAAATGGCATGATGAACATGAAAAAAGTTGGGGAGAACGGTATGATGAAGCTAAAAATGCGGTTCAAACCGCAGAAAACACAATAGATACTGCGCAAAAATGGAAAAGCCGCTTAGATAATTGGGCGCAAGACAAGGATGGACAATAGAATGGTCTGTCTATCTAATAATACGTGGAAAAATAAGGATAATATGTGATTAATAAGAAAAAATATAAAAAATAGTTGACAGAGGGGGATATTTGCGATATACTAATCAAGCCGTCGGGAACGGGGCACTGCAAAGGGTCTTGAAAATTGACGGGATATATCTTTTTACGAGAACGAAGAAAAACTTCTTCAAAAAAGTTCTT
>CALBLM010000004.1 GCA_937895695.1 uncultured Megasphaera sp. | reverse complement strand
AACGACTGCAGCACCGATACGGCAGCCGCACCGCTTCCATGGAGCACTGTGTGTGCCGAAAAAACGACGTCTCTCCGATGGGCCAGCTTGTCAGCCAAAGATTGACTGACAGGCTGTAATGCATCATCCCGGACAAGGAGCAATACGACATCACAATCTACGAGAAGTTGTTCTCCCTGCTCATAAGGCTGTACGCCGTAACGCGCCGCCTGTTCTCTTGTTTTTTCAGCTGTCGAGCCCGTAATGCCTATGACCTGTTCCGGTAAGGCGAATACAAAAGAAGCGCCGACTCTGCCGGCGCCGATAATACCTATACGCATACACTAACTCCTAAAAAAAAGCGCACTCCCCGGGGGAATGCGCAACATGTACGTTTACAAGAATTCGTCCCGGTCTTTCGATCCAAGCGATATGCTATAAAATGAAATAAATTCACGCACGGCAACGTCTTAGGTATAGATCCCGTACGGATTCCATCCATATTGCCTTACGTTGTTATTAGCATACCATACCCATTGCGATATAACAAATTCCTAAACAGCATACATAGTAAGTAATAGATAGCATATGCATATACAGCGGGATTTTCTGCACACGCAAAAAACGCTTCATACTCGTACACATGTATGAGTATGAAGCGTTGAATCTATGAATATCTATATTAATACCAACGTGTCATTGGTAGATCATTTTTTGTGCCTTTCGTCATCAATACTTGATGAATATCAATATTGCCAATAAAGAAAGATACGGCACAACCTAACAAATACAATTCCCACATACGGACAAATTCTTCGCCTTTCATGGCTAAAACTTGATCGCGTACTTGTTCAAAATTATGATACCAGCACATAAGCGTCTTATAATAATGACGGCGCAGGCTTTCTACATCGATAACTTGGAAATCATCATCATAGGCTAAACTGATGATTTCACGCAGTGACGGCAACGTTCCGCCTGGGAAAATATATTTACGCATCCACGGATTATCGATTTTTTCATCGTGACCGCTAATGTAATGAAGAAGGAACATACCGCCGTCTTTTAATAAGCGGTTTG
>CALBLM010000003.1 GCA_937895695.1 uncultured Megasphaera sp. | reverse complement strand
TTCATTATACCCTTTGCGGATATAGTCTGTTTCGATATGCATGTCATCGTCATCAAAGGTAAAGCCGTACGTTTCTTTAGCCTGCAGAAAATAATGATGTAGTTTATCCTTGTCAAATGGCATAATAGCAATGCCGGTTACGTTTAGGTTGGAATGAATTGCTTTTAAACCGCAGTATAATCCCAAATATGTGCCCATACTGCCAACTGCTGTATATACGGTAGCACCGGTAATTTGATGTTCTTTGGCTTGGGCATCCAATTCTTTCGCACAGTCATAATAGCCAAGCATACCGGTTACATCACTGCCACCCATTGGAATAAAATAGAGGCGTTCGCCTTTTTGCAGTTCTTGTTCCATAACGCGTTTGACCGTTTCTGTTAGCTGTGTATCTATATCGCGGCCGTCATTTTTCTTCACGATAACACGAGCACCGAATAGCCCATCCAATAGTAGATTGCCGCTTAATTCTCCATCATAGTTATCAACGCTTACAATAATACATTTTAGCCCATATTTGGCAGCTACGGCAGCCGTCAATCGGCCATGATTGGTTTGAATGCCGCCGACGGTAATAATGGTAGTAGCCTGTTCGTTCAATGCTTCAAACATAAGGTATTCCAGTTTGCGCAATTTGTTGCCGCCACCGCCCCACGGCGTCAGGTCATCGCGTTTTATATACATTTCACGAAATAATTCCTGTGAAAGGCCCGGTAAATATTGAAGCGGCGTGGGCTGTGGTTCCAATAATGTGAGTTTAGGTCGTAATGTATCCATCCATGCATACCTCCTTATATAGTCTCATCGTATCATATTTACTGCATTTTTGACAGCATAATAGACAAAAAAATAAGGGCTCCCACGCATTTCAATATGCTGCAGGGCCCACAGGCAGGGAAGGCGATATATAGGAGAGCAAAAACTTCGCGGCGAGGAAAGAGGTCCACGTGTTCATGCTCGTATTTTAAAGGTTAGGAATGATGACAACCATCATATGAGAAATAATAACATAGGAAAGGGCTCCGATGATGGCCGTACACGGGATGGTCATGACCCAAGCCGTTACCATTTGGCGGGCAACGCTCCAATGTACAGCTTTTACACGCTGTGCCGAACCGACACCCATAATAGAACCGGATACGACATGCGTTGTAGAAACAGGAAGATGTAGGAGTGTGGCTGAGAAAATAACAACTGCAGAGTTGAGGTCGGCCGCAAATCCGTGAATCGGATGCATTTTGAAAATTTTACCGCCTACAGTGCGAATAATTTTCCAGCCGCCTACGCTAGTACCGAATGCCATAGCTAAGGCACAGCAGATTTTAACGAGTGTTGGTACTTCCAGTGTTTCAATAAAACCACCGGAAACGAGGGCGAGTGTAATAATACCCATCGATTTTTGCGCGTCATTGGAGCCATGGGAAAATGCCATCAATGCGGCTGAAAGAACTTGCAGTCGGTTGGCTGTCATGTTTACCTTAGCAGGTTTAAAGCTATGACAGATGATGAAAAGAATCTTCATCACAATGTAGCCAATGATAATGGCAGAAATCGGAGAAAGTACTAAGGATAAGAAAATCTTGATAATACCCCAATCATTTAATGCTGCGGGACCAACAGAAAAGGCCACGGCGCCAATCATACCGCCGATTAAGGCGTGGGATGAACTGGAAGGCATGCCAAACCACCAAGTAATCAGATTCCAAATGATAGCACCTACCAAACCGGCGACGATAATTAATTCATTAATCATATCAGGCGATATGACGATGTCGCCGCCAATCGTCTTGGCAACACCTGTGGAAATCATGGCCCCTATAAAATTCAATATAGCTGTGCCAACAATAGCCACACCAGGTCGAATAGCGCGGGTAGATACACAAGTTGCAATGGCGTTGGCTGTATCATGGAATCCATTAATAAAGTCAAAAACCAGTGCAAGAATGACAACAAGAATAATTAACGGTGCATCAAGCATATTTCATTGTCACCTCTTTGATTACGTTGCCAAGCTGTTCTACCTCATCTGAAGTGTCTTCTAAGGTGCCTAGAATATCTTTCCAGCGAATGACATCGAGAAGAGGTTCATCCCCTTGGAAGATACGAGATATTTCTCGGCGGTAAATGTTGTCTACATCTGTTTCCATTTTACTGAGACGATTGGCTCGTTCCATCAGTTCGGCTTCATTTTTATCAATATTTTTTAATAAGGCAAAAATCTTAGTCAATTCTTGTCCCATCAATTCCAATTGTTCCGCAATTTGTTCTGCTGCGGGCGAGGATTTGGTAAGATGATATAAGCTGACGCGCATGAGGCCACCGTGAAGCTGGTCAATACAGTCTTCAAGATGACAGGTCAATTTGTAGAAATCTTCTCTGTCAATCGGTGTAATGAAGACACGGCACAGTTTCATAATAATATCTTGATTAATTTTATCTGATGTATGTTCGAGTTTTACAACTTCTTTGATATATAAATGAATGCTCGTGACGTCTTTCATGACTTCTTTGGTAATTACGGCACCGCGATGAAAATTTTCGGCGTTATTCATTAAATAATCAAAAAATTCTTCATGTTTGTTACTAATGCTAAACATGTATGTAAACTACCTCCTCTTAAATCTGACCTTAGTATAAAAAATATACTTCAGTATTCGGCAAAAATAATGTAAAGATTGTGTAAAATTATGACAGATATGGGGCGGATACACAGAGACTTTTTGTTCTTTTTAGATGGATATTGACAGGAAAGGCGTATGCCTTATAATTGAATATATAAAGACAGTGGTGTCTTAATGAAAGGCATCATTGTCTTTGTTTGTTTATCGATATATTTTCTAATGAGGTGAGGGACTATCATGAATTCATCTACGACGCAGCAGACAAGCCATCCTGTCGATGAAATGCTGCCTGTTTCCAAGCTGTTTGCGTATGGCTTGCAGCATGTATTGGCAATGTATGCCGGTGCTGTAGCCGTACCGATTATCATTGCCCAGGCCATGCATCTGTCGCCTGCTGAACTGATTCATTTAATTAATGCAGATTTATTTACTTGTGGTATAGCCACATTGATTCAGACGTTGGGATTTTGGAAAGTCGGAGCGCGCATCCCTATGATCCAAGGGGTTACGTTTGCAGCAGTTACGCCTATGATATTGATTGGCGTAGAACATGGAATTACGGCTATTTATGGAGCTATTATTGTTGCTGGTTTGATTACGTTTTTGATTGCGCCGTATTTTAGTAAACTCATTCGTTTTTTCCCGCCAGTGGTTACGGGGACGATTATTACGATTATTGGTATTACGTTGTTGCCGGTTGCTGTTCGCTGGATTGGTGGCGGCAATCAATCTTCGCCGGACTTTGCCAGTCCCATGCATTTATTCTTGGCAGGCGTGACGTTGTGTATTATTATCTTGATGTATCGGTATGGTCGCGCCGGTTCCGGATTTTTGAGTAATATATCTGTTCTTATCGGATTAATTGGTGGAACACTGGTAGCGATTTCATTAGGTCAAGTTGACTTTTCGGAAGTAGGAAAAGCGGCATGGTTTGGTGTGGTTACGCCCCTTTCTTTTGGGTATCCTGCGTTTGATATAGGCTCGATTGTATCCATGGTGATTGTTATGATTGTCTGCATGGTAGAAACGACAGGCGACTGTATTGCCATTGGTGATATTGTAGGACGGTCTATTAATCAGGATAAATTGGCGCGATGCCTGCGTGCTGATGGTTTATCCACGATGATTGGTGGTATTTTTAACAGTTTCCCTTATACGGCATTTGCACAGAATGTAGGGCTGATTGCGGTTACGCGTGTCAAAAGCCGTTTTGTTGTTGCCGCATCCGGTGTGATTTTGATTGTATTGGGATTATTCCCCAAAATGGCTGCCATTGTTGCCTGCATTCCGAACTCTGTATTGGGCGGAGCCGGTATAGCTATGTTTGGTATGATTATCGCTAGTGGTGTGCGGGCATTGACAAAAGTAGAATTTGAAGGAAATTCCAATTTGATGATTGTCGCTGTCAGCATAGGTATTAGTATGATTACGCTGACGATTCCTAACTTTTTCCAGCATTTTCCGGATGCTGCTAAAATTGTGCTACAAAGCGGTATTACCTTGGGAAGTATTACAGCTGTTGTTTTAAATTTAATTTTTAATGGAATAGGACATCATGATCATGGAATTAAAGATGATGAAACATAACATACGAACATGGCTTATTGGATGTATGAGTGTAACGTGTTTGCTGACGGGTAATGCCATGGCGGCAGAAACGCAGTCAGAATTGCCGATGAAACCGGCCCCTTTTACAGCAGCAACGGTTACCATTACTCCGCAGGCTGCACCAATAAAAGAAACAGCAACCCAGCCAAGCTCTGCTGTTGTGTCGGCGGCATTGCCTAAACAAGATACATCGGCACAGGAAACTAAAATTGGCGTGAATTTGGCAAGTCGCATTTTGACGGTATATCAAGGAAATACCAAAATGGCCATGTATCCAGTAGGAGTGGGAAAACCGTCAACGCCGACACCGGTAGGATATTATGCCGTGCAAAATAAAGAAATTAATCCAACATGGGTTGATCCGGGAGATCCGAGTGTGCAGATTAGTTCTGGACCAGATAATCCGCTGGGATACCGCTGGATTGGTTTTAATGGCACCTATGGTATTCATGGTACGAATCAGCCATCTTCTGTTGGCTATTATGTATCGAATGGCTGCATTCGCATGCATGAAGAAGATGCAGAAGCCGTATATAATCAGGTATCTGTAGGAACACCTGTTACGGTATACTATGACCGCATTGTCATTGACAGTGATTCCGATCATACCGTATCTTACTACATTTATCCTGATGGGTATGGCTGGCAGAATGTGACGGTACAGAATGTAAAAGATGCGCTTCATGGGTATGGTGTAGAAGACTTTGCCGATGTCAATAGTATTTATGCCAAAATTGCTGCTTCAGACGGGCAGCCTACATACGTAGCTAAAGCCTATGACTTAATCGTCAATGGCGAAAAACTGTCCAAACGAGCATTAAAAAAAGATGGCGTTATCTATTTGCCGGCCGTTGCTGTAGCAACAGCTTTAAAAATGGATTTGCAGTGGAACAGTAAACAGCGTACATTGACGAGTCCTTACGGCAGCGTCTTTGGCGTAAATAAAAGTGATGTGATTTACGTCGATGCCGATGATGCACAATCTTTGTTTCATATTACCGGCACGCTGACTCCGGAACTGACATATATCGTTACTTCGTTAGCAGCCAGTCAGCCTGTACCGGCTGCGACGACTAAAGTTACCATTTCGACGACATACGGACCTGAAAATGGATAGACAAAAAAGCAGAAACGAATAGGCGTTTCTGCTTTTTATTTGTTCTGTACTGCGAATAGGTATATAATAAGCACGATACACATACGTAGAATAAGGAGTATGAGGAGAGAATGACAAACTATATTCGCAGTATCGTTGCTGCATG
>CALBLM010000002.1 GCA_937895695.1 uncultured Megasphaera sp. | reverse complement strand
CCTGTCTTCATGATTATCCCTATGATTGATATTATCTTTTTTTTACTTGTATTTTTCATGATGAATAGTTTACAAACAATTGCACAAAAAGCCTTATCTGTACAGTTACCGCAAGCACAAAGCGCTTCGGCACCGGTACAAATGCCAATTATTTTGACAGTAGATGCAGAAGGTCATATTACGATGGATAATAAACCGGTTAGTTATGATGAAGCCTCTGATATGATGAAAAAACATATATCGGAAAATGCTAATGCAGCGGTCATTTTACAGGCTGATAAACGAACGGCGCATGGTCAAGTTGTTGCAGTGATGGATATGTTGAAAGCAGCTGGCGTCAAACGACTAGCGATTGCGGCAGAGCAGAAGGGATGACGCGTATGCAGGGAATTTCGTGGAAACGTGCGTATGCAGGTTCGGCCATTGTCCATTTGGTTATTGCTGGCGTCGTTGCCGTATTATTGGCAGGAACGGCAATGCACCAAGAACAACAGCAAATGTATGTGGTAGATTTAGATACGGGTGAATTAACAAGTTCTGGAAGCGGACATGCTGGCGGTGGTGGTGGCGGCAGTGAATTGTTCCCGGAAAAACTATCTGAACAAGCTGTTGCAGAAAAAACGGCACAGGTACAAACAAATCAGTCTCCTGTGACCCCAACGGCACAATTATCAACAGCTGTTGTACCAAGTTCGGATGCGGTACAAACTTCAGAATCAGTAAGTACAACAACAACTTCTGGCCCAGTTTCTTCAACAGAAACAATGAATGATTCTCCTGGCGGTAGTACAGCGGGAAGCGGTACGGGTGAAGGTGAAGGCGTTGGCAGTGGCAGTGGTTCCGGAAGCGGTAGTGGCATAGGTTCTGGCAGTGGAAATGGTATCGGTGACGGCATAGGAGATGGTCAAGGCTATGGAAATGGCAGCGGTGATGGTCAAGGCAGCGGTGATAGTGGTGCTGCAGGTACTGGCAGCGGTGCATTTGATAGCGATGGTTTTTGGGCTGCTGTCAATGCGAATAAATCTTATCCGGCTATGGCTGTAAAACGTGGTGTTACTGGTTCAGTTCCAGTTACTGTTACACTAGATGGTAGTGGGAATTGTGTGGGTGCCTCTGCTGGCGGTGGTCCTAGTATACTGCAAAATGCGGCTGTTAAGGCTGTTTATGCAGCTTGCCCATATCCCAATGCGACTGGTCAGACCGTAACTATTCATGTTACGGTAAACTTCAATTTAAATTAATCTGAATACAACAAGCCAGTTCTTTTGAGAATGGATAGCAAGACGATTACTTGCTTTCTATATATGTATATGTACAGAACTATTATTAGAAAGGACTGGCTTATTGTACCATTAAAATAAAATAATATGTTTTAATAAAGGAGATGTTTGTTATATGAAAACCATCGTTCTGTATTCTACACGTACGGGAAATACTAGAAAAGTAGCAGAAGCTATTGCTAGCGCACTGCCGGAGGGTACGCCTTGTGTATCTGTAAAAGAAATACCCGCAGATATTGCATCATATGATTGTGTATTCTTGGGATTTTGGGTAGATCGTGGTTCTGCTGATACAGATTCTCGGGAAACATTAAAAACACTGCATAACAAACACGTAGCTATTTTTGCTACTTTGGGTGCAGACCCAAAATCAGAACATGCAGCTGCCAGTCTTCAAGCTGGCGCAGATTTTCTGCCGGCTGGTGTCGATGTGCCGGGTAAATTTATTTGCCAAGGCGCAGTCGATCCTAAATTGATTGAAATGATGTACAAGCAATTTCCAGCAGGCCATCCGCATGGAAAATCGCCGGAGCGGGATGCGCTTCATGCAGAAGCTGCTAAGCATCCGGATACAGCAGATTTGGAACATGCCAAAGCATTTGCCGTATCTGTTATGCAGTGCATTGCAGAAGGGTAAGGTAAATATATGAGCTTAGAAGAATTATTTCACAGTCTGCCAAAAGAACAACAACTATTTCAATTTGGTGCAGAAACGGATAATCCTTTGGCGAATGCGTTTCCACGAAAACGAGTGGTTCATGCCGGGCTGAATGGCAGTGTTGTACCACCAGATGAATCGCAGCAGATTTGGCAGCAGTTAATGGCTGTACCGCCGAAAGAAAAAAAGATTCAGACAGCGTATATTCATATTCCGTTTTGTAAAACGAAATGTCTGTATTGTGGCTTCTTTCAGAATGGAACAAATCAGGACGTAGAAGATGCATATATTGACTGCTTAATTCAAGAATTGGAAGCTGCTGCAGACAAGCCAAGATTGCGGGATAGCCTGATTCATGCTGTTTTTATTGGCGGAGGTACGCCGACATCATTATCGCCGCATAATGCAGAAAGAGTATTGAAAACTATTCAAACTTGTTTGCCCTTAGCAAATGATTATGAATTGACGTTGGAAGGCCGTATTCATGATTTAGTACCGGAAAAAATAGATGTCTGGCTGGCAAACGGTGTCAATCGCATGTCATTAGGTGTGCAATCATTTCATACAGATATTCGTCGTGCTGTGGGACGTTTGGATGATCAGGACACGGTATTAAAAAACCTGCGTCGATTACTGGATTACAATCAGTGTGCTGTTGTTATTGACTTGATTTATGGCTTGCCTGGCCAAGATATGAAGATTTGGCAGGAAGATTTAGAGTTATTGATTCAATCCGGTGTAGACGGTGCTGATTTATACCAGCTCAATGTATTTGATGGCAGTGACTTGAATAAGGCAATTGCAAGCGGAAAACTACCTCCTGCCGCAACGACTACCTATCAATCAAGTATGTTTGCATTCGCTAAATCGTACTTGGAAAAACGAGCGTATCGTCGGCTAAATATTTGCCATTGGAGCTGTAGTAATAGAGAACGTAGTTTGTACAATACATTGGCTCGTTCCGGTTCGGCGATGTTTCCGTTTGGCAGTGGTGCCGGCGGCGGATTAGATGGATATTCTACCATGCTTCATCGGGCAATACAGCCGTATGAATTATTTGTAAAAGCAGGTAAAAAACCATTTATGGCATTGATGAAACAATCTCCTTTACAGCCGATTGTTGATATGGTACAAAATCAGTTGGAACAGTGTTATATTGACTTACATACAATATATGCGTTTGATAACCGATTAAAGGATTTGACATGGTTGTATGAATTATGGGAAAAACGAGGATTGGTGGCATACAATGGTGTTATGTATACCTTAACAGATGCCGGCCAATTTTGGCAGGTAAATATGACGCAGACCACTTTGGAATGTATACAGTATTTGATGACTGGAAAAAATACAATGGTTATGGAACGAGTTGCGGCCCAAGATGCTAAGAAGACGGAATCCATAGCAGAAGCAATGAAAAAAATGAAGCAAATGCAGGGAGTCCCTAGTGTAGCGGCTATGAAAAAAATGGCAGAGGCAATGCAGTCGATGAGCCAGGAAGAAGTTCAGAACATAATGAAACAAATGCAAGGTTCCTAATATAATTAATACCTTTCTATACACTCCTTGAAAAGACTGCAGGTAATGCTGCAGCCTTTTCGTATAGGATATTTATTTCATCATAAATAGGCATAAAAATAATTAGAAATAAAGATATTCATACCAATAAGGAAAGAAGGACAGGTTATGGCTAATACGTTGTTTTTATATGATGGTACGGCAGCTTCCCGCCTGACAGTTCAAATGATATCCGGCATAGTGAGTATGAGCAATTACAAGATATATACAGAAGTACCAACATCTCTTGTCCAATATAAACGAATTGTATTTGCTGTCAGTCCTAATACCGATCATGCTTGGATAACAGCTGTACTGCAGCAAGATCTTTCACAAAAGGACATCGGTATCATCGGCGTTGATATGGCAGATACAGCTTGGCAGATGATATGTAGCCATATAAAAAAACAAATGGAACATTCTCTCCTATTTACTGCTTGTGTTCATACGACAGCGGGCACAGAAGAAATTATACAAGCAGGTGAACGGTTGCAGGCATTGAATGCGTTTCCTGATGAAAACGATACGACAGTGCTGGATGCGATAGAAACCTTTTTGCAGGATCATAATACCTGTGTATTGGCGACAGGATGTGAAAATACGGTGCGAGCTACGCCGATTGAATATGTGTATGAAAATGGGAAATTGTATATGTTTAGCGAAGGCGGAATAAAATTTGCTAACCTGTACCGCAATCCACAAGTCAGTGTAGCTGTTTTTGATTCGTATGCAGGATTTGAAAAATTGGCAGGATTACAGATGAAAGGGATATGCCGTATCATAGAACCGGATGAAGAAACATATGCGATAATTGCCGAAAAACGAGGGATTACAAAGAAGAAAATCGCTACTATGCCAGTTATACTGCATGTATTGGAAATAGAACTTACAACGGCTGTTTTCTTATGGGCAGGTTTTTTGAAACTCGGAAAATCTGTTCGACAGATGTATCGATTCTCTGAATAGATATAATACGGCCAGGGAGTGGATAGATATGGAAACAACAGTACGTCCCATGCGGATTGTTGAAATGAATGCAGAGAAAACAGTCATGGAAGTTGCGAATCAAACGGGAAAGGCTAAATTGACAAAATATAACGTATATCCAGGCATGGATATCGTATATCTGGATGCACATATTCAACATTTTTCTTGTTATGCTCGGCCTCATCCCAATGTTTTTGCTATCAATCACTGTGAAGAAGGACGTGTAGAATGTCAATTCAGAAATGGTGAATTTTTATATATGGGCCCTAATGATATGTCTGTTGGTTGGCGCAGTAACGAAGATTTTTGTCATACGACATACTTCCCTAGATCGCATTATCACGGTCTTTCTATTATTTTTGATGTACAACAGGCTCAGCCCATGGTGGATAAAATATTGGGTAATACATCCTTGAATATTACTCAATTATGCAGTGGATTTTGTCATGAAACTGATTTTGGAATGATTATGAAAGAAAATCAGATTCTTCGTAATTTATTCCGAGAATTGTATCATGTTCCTCATACGATACAACAATCATATCGTCGACTGAAAATAGTGGAAACACTCTTGTTGCTTAGCACGATTGATTATAAAAAACAGAAGAAAATAGTTTGTTTTCCCAAAAAGCAAGTGGAAATGGTTAAATGTATTCGTAATGAGCTCATACAGCATTTGCAGGAAACCATAACCATTGAAGAAATTTCGGCACAATACGCTATTTCACAGACATTATTGAAGCGAATTTTTAAGGCAATTTATGGTACAACGATTCGACAATATATACAGGAGTATCGCGTAGAAGAAGCAAAACGTTTATTACGAGATACGAATGAAAATATTGTAGAGATTGCCATGCGAGTAGGTTATTCGAATAGCAGCAAATTTTCTGCGGCCTTTAAAAAACATGTCGATATGCTTCCGAAAGAGTATAGACGTCTCCATCAACGCAATAGTTATAATAATAAATTTCAATAAATAATATAATATTAAAAATAAATGTCG
>CALBLM010000001.1 GCA_937895695.1 uncultured Megasphaera sp. | reverse complement strand
CTGATGGCGTCTATAACTTTATTTGGAATTCCTATTGCGATTGGTATATTGAATTGGCAAAACAGCGTCTGTATAAATCGGATGACGAAAGAAGCAAACGGACGGCACAATTCGTTCTCGTCTATGTATTAACCCATACCTTGGAAATGCTTCACCCCTTTATGCCGTTTGTAACAGAACATCTTTGGCAGCATTTACCGCATGAAGGAGAAAGCATTATCGTAGCACCATGGCCACAGCCACAAGAAAAATGGGAATTTGCGTCTGATGCAGCAACGATGAACACGATTATGGAAGCCATTAAAGGCGTTCGTAATCTTCGTGCCGAATCAAACGTTCCTATGGGCAAAAAAGCACCGGTTATTTTGGCACCGGCTACAGAAGAAATGGCGCAGACGTTGCGGACTTATGAATATTACTTCCATGTATTGGCCTTTGCTGATAAAGTTACTTTGTTAGCCCCGACAGACAGCAAACCGGAAAATGCTGTTGTAGCCGTTGTACCGGGCATTGAAGTATATCTCCAGCTCAAAGATCTTATTGACGTAGAAAAAGAAACTGCTCGCGTACAGAAAGAACAGGGCAAGATTGAAAAAGAAATTGCTCGTTTGGACAAAAAACTTTCCAACCAGGGATTCTTAGCCAAAGCACCGGCTGCTGTTGTTGAAGGAGAAAAAGCAAAACTGGCTGATTACAAAGAAAAAATGGAAGCTCTCACGAAACGAATGGCAGATTTGGCAAAACTCTAAGAGAGGCTCGCTATGACATACGAAGAAGCAATTTATTATTTGGAACATGCCAGTGTATTTGGCATTCAGCTAGGACTCGGGCGGATTCAGGAACTCCTGAAACGCCTGGGTAATCCTCAACATGCATACAAGACCATTCATGTTACCGGTACGAATGGCAAAGGATCGGTGACGGCTATGATTGCCAGTGCCTTGTGTGAAGGCGGTATCAAGACCGGCCGCTATACGTCGCCCCATTTGGAAGACTATACGGAACGGATCAACGTCAATGGGAAAGATATTTCTCAGCAAGATTTTGCCAATGCCGTTGAAATCGTATCCAAAGCTGTTGAAGCCATGGTTACTGATGGTGTGGAACGGCCGACGGAATTTGAAATGATTACGGCTGCGGCTTTTTGGTATTTTGCTAATGTTGGCGTCGAATATGCCGTCATCGAAGTTGGCTTGGGAGGCTTATTGGATTCGACGAATGTCATCATTCCGGAAGTGTCGGTGATTACCAATGTCGCTATGGATCACATGAAATATTGTGGTAATACGGTGGAAGAAATTGCCGTACAAAAAGCGGGAATTATCAAAGAAGGCGTGCCTGTTGTTACGACAGCAACGTCGCCGGCATTGGAAATTATTGCGCGTACAGCGTATCACAAGCATAGCAAACTCTATGCCCTTGACCACAGCTTTGACGTAGTCGGCAATGCCGGCCCGGAAGACCCGGCAGCCGGTCAAATGGTAACGGTACGTGAAGCCTACGGTTTTGCCATTACGGCAACGATTCCTCTGATGGGGAAACATCAGCGTACCAACTGTGCTGCAGCGGCAATGGCGTTATTACTTATTGCGCGTCATGAAAAACGGCTGACTCGGACAGCTATCGAACAGGGACTGCATCATGTCCAATGGCCGGGACGGTTCCAAGTCGTAAAAGCAGGCGACGTAGATGTAGTGATTGACGGAGCTCATAATCCGGCCGGTATTGATACATTCTGCAAAACCTATGCCGATGTCTTTGGCGATAGAAAACGAGTCTTTCTGTTTTCTGTGTTGGCCGATAAGGACTATACGCATATGGTCCAAGAATTGTTCCATGCCGATGACTATGTAGTCTGCGCACCGGCACCGACGCCTCGAACGGCAGACCCTGAAAAAATGGCAGCCCTGCTTCCGTGTAAGGCCGATGCAGCAGATAGCTTGTCACAAGGACTCGATCGCGCATTTGCAGCCGTTCAACCCAATCAAGTTCTTTGTATTGTAGGTTCCTTGTATATCCAAGGAGAAGTACGCAACTATCTGCGGCAACGCTATCATATAGAGAATCTATAAAATATGTATACCCATTAAAAAAGTTTGTCATACCATGACAGGATAAAAAAACGGACTCAGATACGTGCTGAGTCCGTTTTTCTTCACAACGACAGATTTTAGGCAGTAATGTAATCAAAGGCAATACGCGGCGATCCATCGGCGACGTGAATGATTCCGCAAGGCGCGAAGCCATATCGCTTCAAGGCTTTTTGCATCGGTTGATTGTCTTGGTGCGTGTCGATGCGGACATATGGCTGTTGAGCCGTGCAATAATCAAAGATGTATTTCGTAAGATTTTTGGTTGTGCCGTCTGAAGCGGAACGATGAATCGTACCATAGGGAATATCGGCGCTCCAAGCACCGTTTTCAATGATTTGGTATGTCGGGTCATCGCCAACGATGAAAGCAAAGGTGCCGACAATGCGTCCATTTTCTACGCAGACATAACTGACATGCTGTTGTATATCCTGGGTGAGTAATTCTTTGGACGGATAGCCGTTTGACCATTGCGTTGGATTGCCTTGGTGACGCATAAACGTGCGTGCTTCTTCGTAAATTTCCAATAAACGGGGCAGTTCATTATATTTTGTATGTCTGATATGCATTACTATCTATCTCCTTATCCGATGTTGCTCATAGTCTGCAAAGCAGTTTTAGCTATGATATACACTATACCATAGCATATATCATTGATGTTGACAAATGATATCCGTTATTGTGTCTCTAGTCAGGGAATATTTCTTTTAGTATAATGGAACACAAAGGAGCGATGGGAATGATGGGAATGGTATGGAAAACTGGGGAAACGCCGTCAGAAAAAGCGAGGCTGCGTGTCGTATATGCGTTGATGGCGACGGCCTTTTGTTTGCCGCTGAATATTTTTGCAATGGAGTTTTGTTTTGTCATAGCTGTCGTATTGGCAGCCTATTACAGCTGGAAATATGATGTGCGCAGCGTTTCCTGGATAGGTGTTTTCCTGCCTGCCGGATTGTT